>NZ_JBAPLV010000012.1:0-139514 GCF_037083865.1 Klenkia terrae
TCACAAGATCACTGATCGCCTACGACCACTGATCCAATCGGACTTACTCATCTAGGGGTCTGCGAGCGACTCCGAGCCGGTCCGGCCGATGACTGGGGAGCGCACCGACCGCTACGAGCAGGCGCACCAGCGCCTGGAGGAGCTGGTCTGGGTGGTGCCGGTGGTCCGGGTTGGCCAGGACGGGGCCCGGAGACCCGGTCCGAGAGGTGGGGCGACGGTGGCGGGCCCTCCACGGGGCGGGCGGTGGGGCTGACGCGTCGTGCCGGGCACCGGGTCGCGGCGGCCGGCCGGGCGGTCGGGAGGATGAGGCTGCCCCGCCACCGATGAACGAGGAGTCCCGTGCCCGAGCCCGCGCCGGTCAGCAGCATCCTGTTCCCGGGGCGGCACCACGTGCTGACCCGGTTCCAGGCCGAGCACCTGCGGGCCCTCGTCGCCGGGGAGCTCGCCGACACCGACGGTGTCGCGGTCGCCTGCACCGGCGACGTCGCCGTCGTCTGGGCGGTCACCTCGGCCAACCACCGCGGCACCCGGCGCAACCCGGTGCCCGCGCACCGCCGGGAGGCCGCGATCGAGCGGTTCTGCCTGGCCGAGGACCTGACCGGCGTCGTCGTCGGCGTGGTCGACGTGGCACCCACCGACCGGTTCGCCGAGCTGACCGTCAAGACCGTGGCGCACGAGACCGGCGGCCGGTGGGCGCCGGACCCGGCCGACACCGTCGTCGCCTGCTCCACCGCCTCGGTCGCCGCCATGTACCGGGCGCTGGGGTACCGCATCGTGCCCGTCGAGGACGGCTCGCCCGACGACCCGGCCCGGCCGTGGGACGTCCTCGAGCTGCTGGTGGCCGGCGACCCGGCCTGGCGCGAGCTCGCCCACCCGGCCACGGTCGCCGTGTTCGACCGGTACGGGCTGGCGGAGTCCACCCGGGTCATCTGCTCGGACCCGGTCGTCGGCTCCGAGGGCGGGCTGACCGCCACCCGGGAGTACCGCTCCTACATCGCCGCCTTCGAGTCCGCGGCGCAGCGCAAGTGGGACCAGGCCCGGCCCTACGTCCAGCCCGGCCGGATCGTCGACATCGGCTGCGCCACCGGCGCGATGCTGGAGCTGGCCGCCGCCGAGCCGACGCTGCACGAGTCGGACCTGTTCGGCATCGAGGTCGCCCGGCACCTGTTCGACGAGTGCGAGCACCGCCGCGCGCAGGGCGCCTTCGCGGCCAACCCGAACACCTTCTTCGTGCAGGCCAACGTGCTCAACGGGCCGGTCTTCCCGCCGTCCACGGTGGACACCACGACCACCTTCGCGCTGACCCACGAGATCCTCAGCTACGGCGGCGGGGTGCCTGCCCTGGAGGAGCTCGCCGCCAACGTCGCCGCGCACACCGTGCCCGGCGGGGTCTGGGTCAACTCCGACGTCTGCGGACCGGCCGACGGCGACCGCCGGGTCCGCCTGCGGCTGCGCACCGACGACGGCGACCGGCCCGCGGCACCGGTTGACCTGGCGGCGCTGCCCGCCGCCGACGTCGCCCCGTACCTGGAGGGCCTGAGCACCCGCGCCCGGTTCGACCAGTTCGCGCAGGACTTCCGGCGCGCGGCCGGGGTGCCGTTCGGGGTCGACACCGACGGGGACGACGTCGTCCTGCGGCTGGCCGACGCCATGGAGTTCCTGTCCAAGGTCAGCTACACCGACAACTGGCTCAGCGAGGTGCACGAGCAGTTCTGCGCCCTGGACGGCGACGCCTGGGCGCAGCTGGTGCAGCGCGCCGGCTTCGAGGTCGACCCGCGCTCGGGCGCCTGGCGCAACGACTGGCTGGTCGAGCACGTGTTCGCCCCGATCGCCCATCTGCTGGACGCCGCGACCGGGGAGCCGCTGGAGTGGCCCGACACCCACGTGCTGCTGGTGGCCCGCAAGCCCGAGCTGCCCGGGCTGGGGTAGAGCTCAGGCAGTCGTGGACCAGCCGGTGCGCAGCAGCGAACCCAGCCCGGCGGGGGACGACGCGTCGGCCATCGCCGCCCCGCGCACCCAGCTGATCGCCAGCACCGCCAGGAACAGGTCGCGCCCACGGACGTCGGACCGGGCCCGGCCGGCGTCCTGGGCCGCGGTCAGGAACTCCTCGGTCGTCGTCACGTAGCCCTGGCAGGTCAGGGCCAGCGGCGAGCTCTGCTCGGTGACGGCGGCGCGCAGCGGGTCGGGCAGCCCGTCGAACGCGGTGGCCCAGGTGCCGAGCGCCGCGAGCCAGCCGTCCAGGGCGACGGCCGGGTCGGTCCCGCCGGTCCGGATGGCGTCGCGGCGGGTGATCAGCTCCTCGTCCCGGGCCGCCAGCAGGGCCGCCAGCAGTGCGTCCCGGGTGGGGAAGTGCCGGTAGAGGGTGCCCGGGCCGACGCCGGCCTGCTTGGCCAACGCGTCCAGCGACCCGGTCACGCCGTGCTCTGTGAAGTACCGCTCGGCGACGTCCAGGATGTGCGTCCGGTTGCGGGCGGCATCGGTGCGCGGCCGTCGTCCGGCTGTCGTCCCGGTCACGTCCGGCCTCCCCGGTGGACAATTCGGAGAACGTCTCCGTATGGTCGGTGGCACCCGAACGGAGACCATCTCCGAATCAGGTTACCGCCTCCCCGACAGGACGTCCCGTGCCCGACCAGCTGCTCCTGGCCATCCAGATCGCCAACGGCTACGGCCCCCAGCCGGGCTCCTGGCGGATGCCCGGGGTCGACCCGCGCAGCTACACCGACATGGACGTGTTCGCCCGGTACGCCCAGGCCGCCGAGCGGGGGAAGATCCAGCTGGTCTTCCTCGCCGACACCCCCGCGCTGGAGAACGACATCTCCCGGGCGGTGCCGAACCACTCGATCGACCCGCTGGTGGTGCTGACCACGATGGCCCGGGCCACGCAGCGGATCGGGCTGGTGGCCACCGCGTCCACGACGCTGAACGAGCCGTACACGATCGCCCGGCAGTTCAAGGCCCTCGACGTGGCCAGCCACGGCCGGGCCGGTTGGAACGCCGTCCCCACCTCGCTGCCGGCCGCGGCCGCCAACTACGGCATCGCGCTGCCGCCGCGGGCGCAGAAGTACCAGCGGGTGCACGAGGTCGTGCAGGTGGTCCAGGCGCTGTGGGGCAGCTGGGAGCGCGACGCCTGGGTGCTGGACGCCGAGCGCCGCCAGTTCGCCGACACGGACAAGATTCGGCCGGTCGGCCTGCAGGGGGAGCACGTGGCCGCCCGCGGCCCGCTGCCCATCCCGCCGTCGGAGCAGGGCCAGCCGGTCGTCTTCCAGGCCGGTGGGGGCGGCAACGGGCTGGAGGTCGCCGCCCGGTACGCCGACGGGGTCTACGCCAACCCGTTCAGCATCGCCGAGGGCAGGGCGCACCGGGACGCGCTGCGGGCCGCGGCCGTCGCCGTCGGCCGGGACCCCGACGAGGTCAAGCTGTTCGCCGGCTTCATGCCCAGCATCGCCGGCTCCCGGCGCGAGGCCCTGGACCGCCGCCGCCGGCTGGACGAGGTCGTCGACCTCGACCAGCGGGTGGGCTACCTGGGCTCGATGCTGGGCCTGCGCCTGGAGCCGGCCCAGCTCGACGAGCCGCTCACCGCCGACCAGCTCGCCGCCGCGCGGCCCTCGCCCGGTGACCCGCGCGCCCCGCATGCGCTGCAGGTCGCCCGCGAGGGCTGGACGCTGCGCGACGTGCTCGCGCACGGCGTCATCGACTACCACCCGGTCGTGCCCGGCACCGCCGAGGACGTCGCCGACCACATGCAGGCCTGGTTCGAGGCCGGTGCCTGCGACGGGTTCTCCCTGGCGATCGACGTGTACGCCGACGGCATCGACGCGTTCGTCGACCAGGTCGTCCCGATCCTGCAGCGGCGCGGGCTGTTCCACCTCGACTACGAGGGCCCCACGCTGCGGGAGAACCTCGGCGTCCCCGACCAGTACGGGCTCGACCCCCGACTCACCGCCTGACCACCCACCACCACCCACGGAGGACCACCATGCAGATCGGCATCCTGGGCGTCGGCAACATCGGCGCCACGCTCACCGCCCGCCTGACCGCCGCCGGGCACGATGTCCGCGTCGCCAACTCCCGCGGCCCGGAGACCATCCCGGCCGAGGTCACCGACGCCGGTGGCCGCCCGGTGCACGCCGACGACGTCGCCACCGACGTCGAGGCGCTGGTCGTCTCCATCCCGCTGTCCGCGATCCCCGGGATCCGGCCCGTCGTCGACCGGCTGGCCCCCGACGCCGTCCTGCTCGACACCTCGAACTACTACCCGATGCGGGACGGCCAGATCTCCGCCCTGGACGACGGCCAGGTCGAGAGCCTGTGGGTCAGCGAGCAGCTGGGCCGCCCGGTGGTCAAGGCCTGGAACTCGATCGTCGCCGGGTCCTTCGCCGGCCTGGCCCGGCCCGCCGGCGCCCCGGACAGGATCGCGCTCCCGGTGTCCGCCGACGACGACGCCGACCGCGCGCTGGGCCGGCTGCTGGTCGAGCAGACCGGTTTCGACGCCCACGACGCCGGTCCGCTCGCCGACTCCTGGCGCCAGCAGCCCGGCGCCCCGGCCTACTGCACCGACCTCACCCTCGCCGAGCTGCCCGCAGCCCTCGCCGCGGCCGACCCGGCCCGCTCGCCGAAGCGCCGCGACCTGGCGATGGCGGTGCTCGGGGAGCTGATGGGCGACCCGTCCGCGGACCGCGGGCCGGACTTCATCGTGCGGGTGAACCGGCTGCTCTACCCCTGAGCCCGCGGGATCCGCAGGCCGGCGACCAGGCCGAGCGCCAGCACCCCGGTGGTGACGGCGAACGCCACCTGGAAGGACGCCGCGTCGGTGAGCGCACCGGCGGCCAGCGGGCCGATGATCCCGCCGAGGTCGGCGGCCATCTGGAACACCGCCACCACTCGCCCGCCGCGGACCGGGCTGACATCGGCGACCAGGGCGGCCGGGGTGCTGGCCAGCAGGGACGCCGACAGGCCGAACACCGCCATCGACACCAGGAACGCCGGGGTGGACGCCGGGCCGGCCAGCACGCCGACCGACGCGGTGGCCAGCCCGGCGCCCAGCAGCAGCGACGGACGGCGTCCCCACCCGTCGACCAGCCGGCCCGACCGCAGCAGCCCCAGCGCCTGGGCCAGCGACCCGACCAGCAGGCCGGCGCCGGCCCAGGCGACCGTCCGGCCCAGCTCCTCCGTCACGTACAGCGGGACCAGGGAGTTGCGGACACCGAAGAGCATCCAGCCGACGCCGAAGTTGGCGGCCAGCGCCGCCACGTAGGCCGGGTGCGCCAGCGCCGCGCGCACAGGCAGCGGTCGCGCGGTGGGCACCTCGGGCGCGGCGACCAGGTCCGCGTCCACCGGGCCCGGGGGCACCCGCAGCTGGGCGAGACCGACCGCGCCGGCGGCCAGCAGGAACCCGGCGTAGAGGAAGAACGGCAACCGCGGGGACAGCTCGGCCAGCACGCCGCCGAAGGCCGGGCCGGCGATGCCGCCGAGGATGAACCCGCCCTGGTAGGTGGCCGCCGCCCGGCCGCGGTGGGTCGGGGGCGCCACCCGCAGCAGCAGCGACAGGGCGGCCACGGTGAACATCGCGCTGCCCACCCCGCCCAGGGCCCGCAGGGTCAGGAAGACCGGGAAGCTGGTCGCCAGGCCGGCCGCACCGGTGGCGGCCGCGACGACCACCAGCCCGGCGCTGAGCACCAGCCGCTCGCCGAGCCGCTCCACCAGCGCCCCGCCGCCGAACGCGGAGGCGAACCGGGCCGCCGAGAACGCGCTGACCGCCAGCCCGACGGCCGTCGTCCCCACCCCGAAGGACCGGGCGAACAGCGGGATCGCCGGCGCCACGATGCCGAACCCGAGCGCGACCACGAAGGCCACGACGGCCAGCACCCACACCTCCCGGGGGAGGTCCCCCCGGCCCGCTCGCACCACCCGCGGATGGTCGCAGCCCGGGTCAGCCCGCCAGCAGCCGGTCCCGGTGGGCCAGCACCGCACCGCGGCGGGCATCCCCGGCCGGCAGCAGCTCCAGCAGCCGGTCGTGCACGGCCAGGTCGTCGGCGCCCACGCCGCTGCCGGCGAGCCGGTGCAGCAGGTCGACGTCCCCGGTGTCCAGCACGGCCCGGCGCAGCCCGCCGGCCAGCTCCTCGCGCAGCCCGCGCACCAGGGGTGCCTCCGACCGGGGCAGCAGCAGGCCGGGGGACGCCGCCAGCGCGTCGGCGACCCGGCCGTCGGTCAGCGCCCGCCGGACGGCGAGGACGTCGCTGTCCACGGTGGCCGCCAGCCGGTAGGGCCGGGTCATCAGCAGGTCGGCGCCGATCAGCTGCCGCAGCCGGTGCACCTCGCCGCGGACGGTGGTCTGGTTGCCGCGGTCGCCGTACAGCAGCAGCGCCAGCTGTTCACCGGTCAGCCCGTCGGGGTGCACGGCCAGCGCAGTGAGCACCTCGGCCGGGCGCAGGGTCAGCGGCAGCGGCCGGTCGTCCAGCCGCGCCCGGGGCAGCCCGTCGCCCAGGAACCGCAGGGTCAGCGTGGGCGGGGCCGGCGCCAACCGGACCGGGCGGGCGGGGGAGCGCAGCAGCCAGCCGTCGGCCAGCGGCTCGACGACCACCTCGGCGCCGTTGTCCAGCACCAGCCGGTCCTGCGCCGGGGGGAGCGCGACCCGCTCGGGCCACCAGCCGTAGGGCTGCCCGGCCAGCAACCGGCCCGACCGGGTGACCAGCGCGCCGGCGGCCGGGCCCAGCCGGGTCAGGTGGCCCATGTTCTCCATCCGCAGCCGCTCGTCGGCGATCGCCAGCTTGACCCGCAGGTGGTGCTCGGCGAGCTGCGCCGTGGCCGCCACCAGCTGCACCAGCGCCGGGTGCACGGTGTGCAGCGGGCCGCTGACGTCGACCGCGCCGAGGATCGCGCCGGTGTCCGGGTCGTGCACGGGCGCGGCCACGCAGGTCCACGAGTGGTAGGTGCGCACCAGGTGCTCGGCGGAGTGGATCTGCACCGGTGCGTCCACCGCCAGCGTCGTCCCCATGGCGTTGGTGCCGATCGCGGCCTCGCTCCAGTTGGTGCCCGGGAACAGGCCCACGCCGTCGGCCCGGACCAGCAGCTTGGCCGCGCCGTCCCGCCACAGCACGTTGCCCGCGGCGTCGGTCACCAGCATCACGTGCATCGCCTCGTCGGCGATGCTGGCCAGGGTGCCGCGCAGCAGCGGCAGCACCTCGGCCAGCGGGTGCGCGTCCCGCACCGCGGCCAGCTCGTCCTCGGCGTAGACCACCGGGGGCGTGCGGTGCTCGGGGTCGACGTGCGCGGCCAGGCTGCGCTGCCAGGACGCCGACACCACCGGCCGGGGCGCGGGGCCGTGCTCGTCGCCGGACAGGACGGCGTCGAACACGCCGGTCAGCACCCGGGCGTGCGCCGCCGGGTCGGTGCCGGGGTCCCTCGCGGGTCGCCCCACCCGTCGTCCGGCCACGGTCGCCCCCTGCCCTCGACGTGGCGCCGGTCACCTCGACGCCCCCCAGATCATCGGGGGCGCGGGGTGCCCGGGCAAGCGCCGGGGGTGCCCGGGGTGCTCAGCCCGAGGTACTCAGCCCGGCAGCGCCGCGACGGCGGCCTCGGCCACCGAGACGTCCTGCTCCACCGACCCGGCGCTGACCCCGACGGCGCCGACCAGCACTCCGTCGCGGACCAGCGGGATGCCGCCGCCGAAGGCCACCATGCCGCCGGCGGTCTGCTCCAGGCCGTACAGCTCGGCGCCGGGCTGCACGAGCGGGGTCAGCGCCGCGGTCGGGGCGGCCATCAGCACCGAGGTCACGGCCTTGCGGGTGGAGATGTCGATGCTGGCCTTGATGGCCCCGTCCATCCGGGCGAAGGCGACCAGGTGGCCGCCGTCGTCGACGACCGCGACGTTCATCGGCTGGCCGATCTCGGCGGCGTGGGCGAGTCCGGCGTCGAGGACGGCGCGGGCGTCGGCGTGGCTCAGGGATGCGCTCATGGCGCCCATCAGAACCCCTCCGCGCCCCGCAGACCAGACCCCGCGCCCGCGCAACGAACGCGCAACGTGTCGGCTGTCACAGTGCCCCCGAAGACCCGCGCCCAGGACGTCGTCGACCCCAGGAGCACCCCCGCATGAGCAGTCCCACCGCACCCACCCTGACCGTCGCGGACTACCCGCTGTCGGTCAACCGGCCCGAGCTGCTGCGCACCCCCACCGGCAAGCCCGTGACCGCCCTGACCATGGACGCCGTCGTCTCCGGCGAGCTGACCGCCGAGGACCTGCGGATCGCCCCGGAGACCCTCGAGTTGCAGGCCCAGCTCGCCGACGCCAGCGGCCGGCCGCAGCTGGCCGCGAACTTCCGCCGGGCCGCGGAGATGACCGCGATCCCCGACGCCGAGGTGCTGTCGATGTACAACGCGCTGCGCCCGCGGGCCTCCACCGCGGCCAAGCTCACCGCGATGGCCGACAAGCTCGAGCAGACCTACGGCGCCCCGGTGTCCGCGGCGCTGGTCCGCGAGGCCGCGGAGGTCTACGGCCGCCGCCGGCTGCTGGCCGACGACGAGCCCGAGGACGCGGCGACCGCCGCCACCAGCCCGGACGCCGTCACCCCTGCCGTCGCGGCCGACGAGACAGCCGCCGACGAGACAGCCGCCGACGAGACCACCGGGAGCCCCGCATGACCGCCGTCCAGCCGCTGCGCGCCGAGGAGCCCCGGCACTCGCTGCGCACCGAGGTGCTCGAGGCCCGCCCGGTCAACCTGGACGGGTTCGTCGAGGAGTGGCCCGAGAAGGGCCTGGTCGCGATGGAGAGCGACTTCGACCCGCAGCCCTCCGTCCGGGTCGAGGACGGCCGGATCGTGGAGCTCGACGGCCGGGAGCGCGCCGACTTCGACTTCATGGACAGCTTCATCGCCGACCACGCGATCGACGTGGCGACGACGGAGGCGTCCATGGCGCTGCCCTCGGTGCAGATCGCCCGGATGCTCATCGACCCCGGCGTCTCCCGCTCCGAGGTCATCGCGGTGACCCGCGGGCTCACCCCGGCCAAGGTGCTCGACGTCGTCAAGCTGATGAACGTCGTGGAGATCATGCAGGGGATGCAGAAGATGCGGGCCCGCCGCACCCCGGCCAACCAGGCGCACTCCACCAGCGCCCGGGACAACCCGCTGCAGGTCGCGGTGGACGCCGCCGAGGGCGCGCTGCGCGGGTTCGCCGAGCTGGAGACCACCCTCGGCGTCGTCCGGTACGCCCCGCTGGTGGCCATCGCGCTGCAGGTCGGCGGCCAGGTCGGCCGCGGGGGAGTGCTCACCCAGTGCGCGCTGGAGGAGGCCACCGAGCTGGAGCTCGGCATGCGCGGCATCACTGCCTACGCCGAGACGATCTCCATCTACGGCACCGAGTCCGTCTTCGTGGACGGCGACGACACCCCGTGGTCCAAGACGTTCCTGGCCTCGGCCTACGCCTCCCGCGGCATCAAGATGCGCTTCACCTCGGGCACCGGGTCGGAGGTGCAGATGGGCAACGCCGAGGGCCGCTCGATGCTCTACCTGGAGATCCGCTGCATCCTCATGGCCAAGGGCGCCGGGGTGCAGGGCCTGCAGAACGGCTCGATCAGCTGCATCGGCGTCCCGGGTGCGGTGCCCGGCGGCATCCGGGCCGTGGCCGCGGAGAACCTGGTCGCCTCGATGATGGACCTGGAGTGCGCGTCGGGGAACGACCAGTCGTTCTCGCACTCGGCGATGCGCCGGACCGCGCGGATGCTGCCGCAGCTGCTGCCCGGCACCGACTTCGTCTGCTCCGGGTACTCGGCGGTGCCGAACTCGGACAACATGTTCGCCGGGTCGAACTTCGACACCGACGACTACGACGACTGGAACACCATCCAGCGCGACCTGCAGGTGGACGGCGGCCTGCGGCACGTCCGGGAGGCCGAGATCGTCGCGGTCCGGGCGAAGGCGGCCCGGGTGCTGCAGGCGCTGTTCGACTACCTCGAGCTGCCCCGGATCACCGACGAGGAGGTCGAGGCGGCCACCTACGCCAACAGCTCCAACGACTACCCGTTCCGCGACGTGCTGGCCGACCTCACCGGCGCCCAGCAGGTGATGGACCGCGGGGTCACCGGGCTGGACCTGGTCCGCGGGCTGGAGGCCACCGGCTTCCACGACGTGGCGGAGAACCTGCTCACCGTGCTCCGGCAGCGGGTCTCGGGGGACCTGCTGCAGACCGCGGCGATCCTCACCGCCGACTTCACCCCGCTGTCGGCGATCAACGACGCGAACGACTACGCCGGCCCGGGCACCGGCTACCGGCTGCAGGGCGAGCGGTGGGAGGAGCTCAAGAAGCTCCGGCACGTCACCTCCGCCACCAACCCCGAGACCGAGGTGGACTGAGATGACGACCCTGGACGCACCGGTCGAGCGCACGCTCACCCTGCGCGAGACCGGCCCGGCCACCCGGGGCACCCGCCCCGACGAGGTGGTGATCGCGGTCTCCCCGGCGTTCGGCGACCCGTTCACCCAGACCATCGTCGGGGTGCCGCACGCCGAGGTGCTCCGCCAGCTGATGGCCGGCATCGAGGAGCAGGGCGTCGGCGTGCGGGTCGTGCGGGTCTGGAACACCGCCGACCTGGCCGCGGTCTCGCACATCGCCGCCCGGCTGTCCGGGTCCGGCGTCTCGGTGGGCATGCTGTCCCGCGGGACGACGATGATCCACCAGAAGGACCTGCCCCGGCTGTCCAACCTGGAGCTCTTCCCGCAGTCCCCGCTGCTGGACGCCCCGGTCTTCCGGGCCATCGGGTCCAACGCCGCGCAGTACGCCAAGGGCCAGTCGCCG
This sequence comes from Klenkia terrae, assembly GCF_037083865.1. Lineage (NCBI taxonomy): Bacteria > Bacillati > Actinomycetota > Actinomycetes > Geodermatophilales > Geodermatophilaceae > Klenkia > Klenkia terrae. The sequence continues at coordinate 10,789 of NZ_JBAPLV010000012.1, forward strand.
CAGCCGGTGCCCACCCGCAACGACCAGATGGCCCGGCCGCGCTGGCAGGCCAAGGCCGCGCTGCTGCACCTCAAGGAGTTCGAGTGCATCCGGGCGGACGCCGGCCCGGTCGAGCTCGAGGTGACCATCGAGCGCGCCGCGGGGTGAGCGGCCGGCTCGTCGTCGGCGTCGACATCGGCAACAGCACCACCGAGGCGTGCCTGGCCCTGGTCGGCCCGGGCGGCGAGGTGACCCACCTGGGCACCGCGCTGACCCGGACCACCGGGGTCAAGGGCACCCCGGCCTCCACCGAGGGCGCGCTGACCGCCGTCCGCCGGGTGCTCACCGACGCCGGCCGGCGCCCCGGGGAGCTGGACCGGGTGCTGCTCAACGAGGCGACCCCGGTGATCAGCGGGCTGGCGATGGAGACCATCACCGAGACCGTGATCACCGAGTCCACGATGATCGGGCACAACCCGGCCACCCCCGGCGGCGAGGGCCTGGGCGTGGGCACCACCGTCTCGGTGCTCGACCTCGCCGGCCACCCGGGCGACGAGCCCGCGGTGGTCGTGGTGCCGCACGGCTGGGACTTCGACGACGTGGCCGCCGCGCTGAACACCGCCGTCGCCCGCGGGGTGCCGGTGGTGGCCGCCGTCCTCGCCGGGGACGACGCCGTGCTGGTCACCAACCGCCTCCGGCAGCCGATCCCGGTCGTCGACGAGGTCTCCGCGGTGGAGAAGGTGCCCCTGGGCATGCGGGCCGCGGTCGAGGTGGCGGCCCCGGGCCGGACCATCCGCACGCTGTCGAACACCTACGGCATCGCGACGGTGTTCGACCTGGACCCCGACCAGACCCGGCAGGTGTCCCCGGTGGCCCGCGCGCTCACCGGCAACCGGTCGGCCGTCGTCGTCCGGACGCCGTCGGGGGACGTCACCGACCGGCGGATCCCGGTCGGCGTGCTGGAGCTGCGCGGCGAGGTCCGCACCGTGAAGGTCGACGTGGACGCCGGCGCCGAGGCGATCATGGACGCGCTGGCCCGGGTGCAGCCGCTGCGCGACGCGCACGGCGAGCCCGGCACCCACGTCGGCGGCATGCTCGCCGCGGTGCGCGACACGATGGCCGACACCATGGACGACGGGTCCGGGGGAGCGCCGGGGGACATCGCGATCCGGGACGTGCTGGCGGTGGACACCTTCGTGCCGGCCGAGGTGCGCGGTGGGCTGGCCGGGGAGATCACGCTGGAGAACGCGGTCGGGCTGGCCGCGATGGTGCGCACCAGCCGCAGCCGGATGGCCGCCGTCGCCGCCCGGGTCTCCGCCGAGCTGGGTGCCGAGGCCACCATCGGCGGGGTCGAGGGCGAGATGGCGGTGCTCGGCGCGCTGACCACGCCGGGCACCCGGGCGCCGGTGGTCGTGGTCGACCTGGGCGGCGGGTCCACCGATGCCGCCTCGCTGACCGCCGAGGGCGTCTGCACCGCCGTCCACGTCGCCGGGGCGGGGGAGCTGGTCACCAAGCTGGTCGACGCCGAGCTCGCGCTGGACGACCGCGAGGTCGCCGAGCTGGTCAAGCGGTCGCCGCTGGCCAAGGTGGAGAGCTTCTTCCACGTCCGGCACGAGGACGGCACCGTGCAGTTCTTCGACCAGCCGCTGCCCGCCCACGTCTTCGCCCGGGTCGTCGTGCTGAGCCCGGAGGGCCCGGTGCCGATCGGCACCCGGCACGGCCTGGACGCCGTCCGCCGGGTCCGCCGGGAGGCCAAGCGCCGGGTGTTCGTGGTGAACACGCTGCGGGCGCTGCGCCAGGTCGCCCCCGACGGCGACCTGCGCCGGCTGGACTTCGTGGTGCTGCTGGGCGGCTCGGCGCTGGACTTCGAGATCCCCGACCTGATCGCCGACGCGCTGGCCGCGCACGGCGTGGTCTGCGGCACCGGCAACGTGCTGGGCGACCAGGGCCCGCGCAACGCGGTGGCCTCGGGCCTGGTGGCCGCGTTCGCCCAGGGCATCGGGTGAGCCCGCGGCGGGAGGAGCGGGTCGAGCCGCCGGCGATCGTGCTGAACCACGCCCCGGGCGCTCCGGCGGGGGTGCTGCGCGAGGTGTCCGCGGGCGCGGAGGAGGAAGGTGTCCCGCTGCGCCGGCAGACCGGCGAGGGGGAGGCGGTGGAGCTGGCGCACGCGGCGGCCCGGGACTCGCGGCTGTCGGTCGGCGTCGGGGTGTCCGCCGACGGCACGCTGGCCGTGCACCACGCCCAGCTGCCCGCCGACCACCCCGCGCTGGAGGGGGACGCCGCGGACGGGCGCCGCGCCGGCCGGGTCGCCGCCCGCGTGGTCACCGGCCTGCCGCTCACCTGAGGTCAGGCCCGAGCTCAGGCCAGGGCTCAGGCCAGCGCCAGGGTCAGCTCCAGGACGGTGCGCGGGTCCTCCAGCCGGTCGCCGTACAGCTCGCGCAGCTGGCCCATGCGGTAGCGGACGGTCTGCGGGTGCACGAAGAGCGCGGCGGCCACCTGCTCGCGGCGGCCGTGGTGCAGCAACCAGGCCCGCAGCGTCTCGGTCAGCTTCTCCCGCGCCCCCTCCGACAGCTCGTCCAGCGGCGCCAGCACCGCCGCCCGCAGGTCGGCCAGGGCGTCCTCGTCGGCCCGCAGCACCAGCTCGCACAACCGCTGCTGGGTGTCCACCGGCGCCGACCCGTCCGGGACCGCGCCCAGCTCCACCACCCGCAGCGCCCGGCGGTGGGAGGCCGCGGCGTCCCACCAGGGCCGGGGCGGACCGACGACGGCCTCCTTGCCCTCCAGCGCCCGCAGCAGCGCGGCGCGGGCCGGCCCCTCCGCGTCGGGCACCAGCAGCACCGACACCTCGTCGTCGCCGGGCTGCAGGGTGCCGCCGTCCAGCAGCGCCAGCGCGCCGCGCACCCGGGCCGCCGGCAGCAGCACGGCGGTCAGCGTCCGCGGCAGCGGCCAGTCGGCTCGCTCGGCGTCCGCGACCAGCTCGTCCTGCGGCGCCCCGGCGAGCAGCCGCTGGCCGAGCTTCTCCAGCAGCCGGGCCCGGACCCGCCCGGTGGCCTGCCGCTCGTCGGTGTGCCCGGCCACCGCGGCGGCCGATAGCGCGTCGATGTAGGCGAACACCAGCTCGGCGAACCGGGCCAGCTGCGCGGCGGTGAGCCCGGCGGCCACCGCCTGGTCGGCCAGCCCGCGGAAGGCCACCCGGGCACCGACCCGGAAGGCACCCAGCAGCGCGTCCATCGACCGCCCGCCGCGGGCCTCGCCCCGGCCGAGCTTGTAGCTGGCGTCCAGGGCCGGCTGGATCGGGGTGTCCGCGGCGTCGGCGCCGCGGGTGGTGGCCAGCTCGAGGAACCCGCCCAGGGCCAGCTGGACGGCGTTCTCGATGGTCGCGCTCATGCCGTCGGCGTAGGCACCGGCGTAGGCCGGCACCTCGGCGACGATGGTGGCCACGGTCGCCTCGGCGACCCCGGGCAGCTCCCGCCGGATGGTCCGGGCCACCTCGACGGACAACGTGCTGGGCTCGGACACCGCAACTCCTCGCTGACCAGATGGTTCCCCGAACCGTTGTTCGCAGGGGGTGAAAACTACACCCGGATTCACATGCAGGGCACAGGTATTCATCCCTCAGGTGGGACATGATCAGACCATGCCGACGACCGGACCCAACCTCCGCGAGCGCGTGGCGCGCTTCGTCGAGGCGGCCACCACGCCGTTGCTGCCCCGCGACTACCTGGACATCTTCGCCCCGCTGCGCAGCGGCGCCGACCTGCGCGGCAAGGTCGTCGACGTCCGTCCCGAGACCGCCGACGCCGCCACCGTCGTCATCCGGCCCGGCCGCGGCTGGCGCGAGCACGTCCCCGGCCAGTACGTCCGCATCGGTGTGGACGTCGAGGGCGTCCGGCAGTGGCGCGCCTACTCGGTCACCTCCGACCGGGCGGCCACCGACGGCACGATCAGCATCTGCGTGAAGGCCATCCCCGGCGGGAAGGTCAGCAACCACGTCGTCCGCGAGCTGCGCCCGGGCACCGTCATCCAGCTCGACCAGGCGACCGGTGAGTTCACCCTCCCGGAGCAGCGGCCGGCCAAGGCGCTGTTCGTCACCGCCGGTTCCGGCATCACCCCGGTGATGGGCATGCTGCGCAACCACCTCGACGAGCTGCCCGACGCCGTCCTGGTGCACTCCGCGCCGACCGCGGACGACGTCGTGTTCGGTGCCGAGCTGCGCGCGATGGCCGCCACCGGCGGGCTCCGGCTGGTCGAGCGGCACACCGAGACCGACGGCTTCCTCAAGCCCGCCGAGCTGGCCGAGCTGGTGCCCGACCTGGCCGAGCGCACCACCTGGGCCTGCGGCCCGGCCGGTCTGCTCGAGGCCCTCGAGGAGCACTGGGCCGCCGAGGACATCGCCGACCGGCTGCTGATCGAGCAGTTCCGCCCGCGGGTGCTGGTCACCGGCGAGGGCGGCTCGGTCACCTACAACCAGACCGGGACGACGGTGCCGTCGGACGGCGCCACCCCGATCCTGGACGCCGCCGAGGAGGCGGGGCTGATCATGCCCAGCGGCTGCCGGATGGGCATCTGCTACGGCTGCGTGCTCCCGCTGCGCGAGGGCGCCGTCCGCGACCTGCGCAACGGCGAGCTCACCGTGGCCGCCCCCGGCGACGGCGTGCTGGTGCAGACCTGCGTCAGCGCCGCGGCCGGCGACTGCGACATCGACCACTGATCCACCCGATCCACGACACCCGTTCCCCCAGGCTGAGGAGAACCACCGTGACCGCACTGCAGAAGAAGTCCGACAACCCCGTGGCGCACCTGTCCGCCGAGGACGTCGAGGAGATCGGCCGCCGGCTGGACGCCATCCGCAAGGAGATCGCCGACAGCCGCGGTGCCGACGACGCCGCCTACATCCGCAAGGTGATCGACGTCCAGCGGAAGCTCGAGCTGGCCAGCCGCGCGGTGCTGCTGCTGTCGAAGTTCCCCCCGGCCTGGATCCTCGGGACGGCGGGCCTCTCGGTCGCCAAGATCCTCGAGAACATGGAGATCGGGCACAACATCCTGCACGGCCAGTGGGACTGGATGCGCGACCCCAAGATCCACTCCACGACGTGGGAGTGGGACATGGCCAGCCCGTCGGCGCAGTGGAAGCACTCGCACAACGAGCTGCACCACACGTACACCAACGTGATCGGCAAGGACAACGACCTCGGCTACGGGATCATGCGGGTCGACGAGGACCAGAAGTGGATCCCGCTGTACCTGGCGCAGCCGCTGTGGAACTTCGTCAACGCGTGCTTCTTCGAGTACGGCATCGCCGCCTACGACCTGGAGCTGGGCAAGAACCTGGCCACCCCGGAGCGGCGCAAGGACCCCAAGTTCAAGGCAGCCGCCAAGCAGGTGCTGGGCAAGATCCGCAAGCAGGCCACCAAGGACTACCTGGTGCACCCGGCGCTGTCGGGCCCCAGCTTCGTGCCGACCCTGGCCGCCAACTTCGTGGCCAACGTCGTCCGCAACCTGTGGTCGCACTCGGTGATCATGTGCGGGCACTTCCCCGAGGGCGTCGAGACCTACGAGAAGACCTCCATCGAGGGCGAGACCCGCGGTGAGTGGTACCTGCGCCAGATGCTCGGCTCGGCCAACATCTCCGGGTCCAAGGCCATGCACATCATGACCGGCAACCTGTCCCACCAGGTCGAGCACCACCTGTTCCCGGACCTGCCGAGCAACCGGTACGCCGAGATCGCCCCGAAGGTCCGCGCGATCTTCGACGAGTACGGCCTGCGGTACCACACCGCGTCGCTGCCCCGGCAGGTCGGCAGCGCCTGGCACAAGGTCTTCCGGCTCTCCCTGCCCAACGGCTGGATGGCCGCGACCACGCCGGCGAACGCGCCCCAGCAGGTGGCCCAGCTCTACAAGCTGACCACCGGTGGTCCCAAGGTCCGCCGCGCCTACGACCGGGCGCAGCGCGCCGCCTGATCCACGCACCAGGAGCCCCCGCCGACCACGGTCGACGGGGGCTCCTGCGCGTCCGAGCTGAGATCGGGTCAGTAGCCCTCGGGCCTGGCCGGGGTGTCGATCCAGTCGATGAAGAACTGGCCGAGGTCCTCACCGCTGATCTCCTCGGCGAGGTCCTGGAGGTCGTCGGTCGACACCGAGCCGCCGGCGTTCGTCGTCGTCCAGTCGCGGAGCAGCTGGAAGAACGCGCCGTCCCCGATCTGCGTGCGCAGCGCCTGCAGCGCCGCGGCACCGCGGTCGTAGGTGGCCGCGTCGAACAGCGTCTCCGGGCTCGGGTCACCGGGCGGGGTGTCCCAGAACTCGTCGTCGGCCGGGATCGAGTAGATGTCGGCGTAGAGGTCCTCCACGGACGGGCCGCCGCGCGACTCCGACCACAGCCACTGCGAGTAGGTCGCGAAGCCCTCGTTGAGCCAGATGTCGCGCCAGGTCGTCGGCGTCACGCTGTCCCCGACCCACTGGTGCGCCAGCTCGTGGGCGACGGTGTCCTCGTCGGCGTACCCGGAGTAGACCGGCCGGGTCTGGGTCTCCAGCGCGTACCCGACCGAGTCGTCGTCGACGATGGAGCCGAACGAGGTGAACGGGTAGGGCCCGTAGATGCCCTCGAAGAACGCGATCATGTCCGGCTGCAGGGCCAGCGCCTCCTGGGTCACCTCGAGCGCCCTGCCGGTGACGTCGGCGTCGACGTAGTCGAGGATCGGCAGCCCGTCCGGGCCCACCGACTCCGTCGCGACGAAGTCGCCGATCGACGCGGTGGACAGGTAGCTGGCCATCGGGTCCGAGGCCCGCCAGGTGTACGTCGTCCGGCCGTCGACGGTGACCGGGGCACCGACCGGCTCGCCGTTGGCGACCGCGGTCAGGTCCTCGGGCACGGTGATGGCGAAGGTGTAGGTGGCCTTGTCGAGGATGGAGTCGTTCACCGGGTACCAGGTCGAGGCGCCCTCGGGCTCGTTGGCGACCAGGGCGCCGTCCGGGGTCGACGTCCAGCCGTAGTTGGCGTCCTCGATGTCGGTCGGCTGGCCGGGCACGCCGCCGTAGACGACGGTGACCGTGTGCTGGGTGCCGGCGCGCAGCTTGGGCGCCACCTGGACGACGAGCTCGCCGCCGCGGCCGTCGGCGGGCGGGGGAGTCTGGGCGAACCGGGAGGGCTTGCCGTCCACGGACACCGCGGTGGCGGTCAGCCCGCGCAGGTCCAGGCTCAGGCTACGCAGGTCCTGGGTGGCGGTGAGGGTGATCGTCGCGGTGCCGTCCAGCCGACCGGTCGCCGGGTCGTAGGCCAGCTGCAGTCCGTAGTCGGCGACGTCGTAGCCGCCGTTGCCGGCGTTCGGGAAGTACGGGTCCGTCGAGGTGGTGCTGCCGTCGGCGTAGCGGGGGCCGGGGCTGCCGGGCGCGGCCTGGGCGGCGCCGCCGCCGAGGACGAGGGCGGCGGCGAGGACGAGTGCGGTACCGGGTGCTGCGGCGCGGGGCAGGTGCATCGGGGTCCCTCCCTGGGGGTCCGCTGTGGACCGGTCCTGAGGGACGCTAACCGTGTGCGGGCCCGGGCGACAGGCCCCGGACGCAGCGGAGCCCCCGCCGGTGCTGCGACGGGGGCTCCGGGTCCTGCGGGGTTCAGAGGTGGAGCAGCGAGCCCTGCTCGTCGTGCGCGTGGGCGGTCGGGTCGTCCAGCCACACGCCGCCGTCGGCGAGGTAGCGGAAGCGGACGGCCTCGCCGACGGGCAGCTTCACCACGACGCTGCGGGTGCCGTTGCTGCGCTTCTTGAGGGTGTGGGTGCCGGGGGTCCAGCCGTTGAAGTCACCGACGACGGAGACCGGGCCGGGGGCGGCCTGCTCGTCGAGGGCGAAGGTGACGGCGACGTCGGCGGGGTTCTTCTTGAGACGGATCACGGTGTACTCCGGGGGAGGCGGGGCGCGGGTGGTGCGGTTCCGGGCGTCGGCGGCCGGTCCTGCGGGGCGTGCTGCTGAACCTAGGGAGAGCAGTGCCGGGCCCAGAGCCGCCACACCGGCGACGGGCCCGAACTGGGGCGGGTGTGACGGGTGGGGAGCCCGGGCTACCGTCCGCCGGTGACCGTCCTCGTCGAGCCCGCCGACCCCGCCGACTTCCCGGCGATCGCCGACCTCACGGTGCAGACCTACGTCTCCCAGGGCTGGGCGGGGCCCGGGTACCAGCAGCAGCTGGCCGACGTCGCCGGCCGCGCCGCCCGGGCGCAGCTGCTGGTGGCCCGGCTGGAGGGCCGGCTGGTCGGCAGCGTCGCCCTGGTGCTGGACGGCGACTTCGGCGAGGTGACCGCCGGGCCGGAGGAGGCCGCGTTCCGGATGCTGGTGGTGGACCCCGCGGTGCGCGGTCAGGGGATCGGCGAGGCGCTGGTGACCGCCTGCCTGCAGCGCGCCGCCGCGGCCGGCGCCACGACGATGGTGCTGTCCACCGACCCGCGGATGCACGCCGCGCACCGGCTGTACGCCCGGCTCGGGTTCACCCGGCTGCCCGAGCGCGACTGGTCGCCGATGCCGGGGACGGACCTGCTGGTCTACGCCCGGCCCCTGGGCTGACCTCAGGTCAGGACGTCGACCACGAGCCAGGCGTTCAGGGCGGTGACCGCGAGGGCGACCAGCACCGCGGCGGCCGTGGTCACCCGGCGGTTCACCCAGGCGCCCATCACCGACCGGCGGGCGGTGAGCCAGACCAGCGGGACCAGGGCGAACGGGATGCCGAAGCTCAGCACCACCTGCGACCACACCAGCGCCGTCGTCGGGTCCGCGCCCCAGACCAGCAGGCCGACCGCCGGCGCCACGGTGATGGTGCGGCGCAGCAGGACCGGGATGCTGCGCTGCAGGAACCCGGCCATCACCACCTGGCCGGCGTGCGTGCCGACCGAGGACGCCGCGAACCCCGACGCCAGCAGCGCCAGCGCGAACGCGATCGAGGCGCCCTGCCCGCTGCGCTCGGCGAGCCCGGCGTGCACGCTCTCCAGGCTCTGCTCGCCCTCCCCGGAGAACAGCCCCGCGGCGACCACCAGCAGGACGGCGTTCACCACGCCGGCCAGCAGCATGGCCAGCAGGACGTCGAGCCGCTGGGCCCGCAGCAGCCGCCCCCTCCCGGACCGGGTGCGCGCGGCGGTCACCGCGTCGCCGTAGCGGCCGGGGGTGAGCGCGGAGTGCACGTAGACCACGTGCGGCATGACCGTGGCACCCAGGATCCCGACCGCGAGCACCCCGGCGTCCCCGCTCAGCGGCGTGGGGGCCAGCCCGGCCACGACCCCGGCCGGGTCCACCCCGGCGTCCAGCATCGTGTAGCCGAAGCCGGCCGCGATCACCAGCAGGCACCCGGTGACGGCCCGCTCGAAGGGTCGGTGGCCGAACCGCTGCAGCCCCAGCAGGGCGAACGCGACGACCGCGGTCAGCACGCCGCCGATCGGCAGCGGCACCCCGAACAGCAGGTTCAGCGCCACGGCCCCGCCGACGATCTCGGCCAGGTCGGTGGCGATGGCCACCACCTCGGCCTGCACCCACAGGCCGCGGGTGACCGGCCGGGGCAGCGTCTGCCGGCAGAGCGTGGCCAGGTCCCGGCCGGTGGCCAGCCCGAGCTTGGCGGTGAGCGTCTGCACGAGCACGGCCAGCACGTTGGCCGCGACGACCACCCACAGCAGGCTGTACCCGAACGAGGCGCCGGCGGTGGCGTTGGTGGCCACGTTCCCGGGGTCGACGTAGGCGATGGCGGCCACGAAGGCGGGGCCGAGCATCGGCCACAGCCGGGTCCGTCGGCGGGTGGGCGGCGGCGGGGTCGGTGTGCGCGGCAGCGCGGCGGCCTCGGTGCGGGACAGGAACACGGGACCCCCAGGGCGGACGACGGACGGTCCCTCCTGCGGTGCCCGGGCCACCGGCCCGCGCGGGCCGGTCGTGGCCCCCGGGGGCCAGCCTCGCGTCCCGGGTGGCGCGCCCGGGCCGGATCCCGTCGACTCGGGGGGACCGACCGGAGGTCCAGCAGGGGGCCCTCCGCACCGCGATCACCCCGCCCCCAGGGATCCCGATGCCTCACACCTCTGCCGCCTCACTCCGCCGCGGTCAGGCCCACCCGGCCGGCCAGCGCCGCGGCCTCCGTCCGGCTGGACACCCGCAGCTGCCGCAGCAGACCGGCCACCAGGCGCTTGGCCGTCCGCTCGGACACGTGCAGCGCCAGCGCGATGTCCAGCGTGGGAGTGCCCGCGGCCACCAGCCGCCACAGCCGCCGGTCGTCGGCCGACAGCCGGCCCAGCACGCCGCGGTCCTCCCGCGGCGCGGCGTCGGCCAGCAGCCGGCGCAGCAGCTCGGCGGGGACGACGGACCAGCCCTGCACCAGCGCCAGCAGCGGCGGGACCAGGCTGTCGGGTTCGGCGGCCTTGGGCAGGAACGCCTCCGCCCCGGCCCGCAGCGACTCCAGCTGCTCCTCCTCGTCGGCGGTGCCCGACAGGGCCACCACCCGGACGGCGGGGGCGGTGCGGCGGATCGCCGCGATCGCCCGCAGCCCGCCCGGGGGCGGCATGGCCAGGTCGACCAGGGCCAGGTCGGCCTGCTCCCGGCGGACCAGGGCGGCCGCGGCGGAGGCGTCGTCGGTGCAGCCGACCACCCGCAGCCGGCCACCGCTGGCCGGCGGCAGCAGCATCGCCAGCCCACGGCTGAACAGCGGGTGGTCGTCGACGAGCACGACGTCGACGGTGGGGGGAGGGGTCGCACGCAGTTCGGTCATCACTCGCCCGGGGTGGGGGACTGCCGGCGACGGTTCTGGCCGCTGGGTCGTCAGGGGGTGTGCCCGTGACCATCACCGGCGACACCACGACCGGCCGTTCCCGGACCGGATTCCTGCGCCGGCTGCGCCGCCGGCCCGTGGACCCGGTGGTCGTCACCGAGGAGGAGGCGCTGGTCCGCGCGCTGTGCCACGACCTGGGCACGCCGCTGGCCAGCCTGCACGCCCTGCTGGGCCACCTGGCCCGCGAGGGCGCGGACGCCGACCCGGTGGCCGAGCTGGCCCTGGCCCAGGCGGACAGCCTGGTGTCGATGCTGCGGACGGCGTCCGCGACCGGGGGAGCCCTGCCGGCCGGCGGCTGGCCGCGGGCCCTGGTCGACGTCGTCCGGGCGAGCCTGCAGGCCTCCGGGCTGCCCGCGGGCCAGGTGCGGCTGGACGTCGAGCCCGCCGCCGCGGAGGTCCCGGTGGGCGACGCCCGGGTGCAGCGGATCCTGACCAACCTGCTGGAGAACGCGCACCGGCACGGGGCGGGCCGCCCGGTCGAGGTGGCCGCCGACGTGCGCGAGGGGTGGGTGCAGCTGGTGGTGACCCAGCCCGGCGTCCCGGACCGCGTCGTGGAGCACCTGCAGGCCCGCCGGCCGCCCGGGGACCTCACCGGGCTCGGGCTGTGGTCGGTGCAGCGGCAGGCCCGTGAGCTGGGCGGTCGGGTGACCTGCCGGCGCGGGCCGGCCGGGCTCGGTGTGGTGGTCGACCTGCCCGACCGCTGAACCGGGCCCGCGGGGGCCACGGACGGGCCCCGGTGGGCCACCCGGGATGGGGAGTGAGGGTCTGAGGCCGCGACGCGGCGCTCGACCCACCACCGATGAGGAGACGCCGTGTTCACCCACACCCACGCCCTGCAGTTCGAGGCCAAGCCCGACGGTCCCGACCCGGACTTCGCCCGCAAGATGCAGGAGGTCCTCGGCGGCCAGTGGGGCGAGATGACCGTCGCCACCCAGTACCTGCTGCAGGGCTGGAACTGCCGCCTGCCCGGCAAGTACAAGGACATGCTGCTGGCGATCGGCACCGAGGAGCTCGCCCACGTCGAGATGATCGTGACGATGATCGACCGGCTGCTGGACCACGCGCCGCTCAAGCCCGACGCCGCGGACCGGACCAAGGAGGCGGCGGCCGGCTACGGCCAGCACAACCCGCAGCACCTCATCGCCAACGGCTCCGGCGCCTCCTACATGGACAGCATGGGCAACCCCTGGACCGGCGCGTACGTCACCGCCAGCGGCAACCTGTTCGCCGACTTCTCCTACAACGCCACCGCCGAGATGCAGGGCCGCCTGCAGGTCGCCCGGCTGTGGAACATGACCGACGACCACGGGGTCAAGGACCTGCTCCGCTTCCTGCTCACCCGCGACCACATGCACCAGCAGCAGTGGCTGGCCGCCATGGAGGAGCTCAAGGCCGACGGGCTGGACGGCATCCCGGTGCCCGAGGCGTTCCCGCTGGACGAGGAGCTCCCGGAGTTCGCCTACACGTTCATCGACGCCTCGGACGGCCCGGACGCCGCGGCCGGCCGCTGGGCCAACGGCCCGGCCCTGGACGGCACCGACAACACGCTGTCGGCCGCCCCGATCGCCGCGCACGCCGACGCCCCGATCCTGCCGCCGGGCGACCCGCGGCTGTTCGGCACCCCGCCGGTGCCGGGGGAGTCCCTGCTGCAGAAGGCCAAGGACGCCCTCAAGTAGCCGCTCCACCGGGGCCCGCACCCGCGGGCCCCGGTGACCTGCTCGACCCCTGCCCGGAACGTCGACGGAAGAGGTGCCCCGTGCTGCTCAGCCCCCGCTCCCTGCCCCTGCTCCTGACGCTGCTGCTGGCGGTGCTGGTCGCCGTCCTCGTGCCCGGGGCGCCGCCCCTGGCCGGCGTCGTCGTCGCCGCCGGTGCCGTGCACCGGCTCGCCGTCGCGCACCACCGCCGGCAGCACGTCGCAGCCCTGCCCGCCGCGGCGGCCGCCGCCACGGCCACTCCCTGACCCACCCCGCACCCCCAGGAGGAACGATGTCCCACTCCCTCGACACCCCGACCGGTTCGGGCGACCCGTCCACGACCGACGTGGCCAAGGACCAGGCCCGCGCGGTGGGCCAGTCCGGCGCGGAGGCCGGCAAGCAGGTCGCCGGCACCGCCGCCGACCAGGCCAAGGAGGTGGCCGGCGAGGCCCGCCGGCAGGCCTCCGACCTGCTCTCCCAGGGCCGGGAGCACGCCACCGAGCAGGCCCGCGGTGGTCAGCAGAAGGCCGCCGGCAGCCTGTCCGCGCTGGCCGAGGAGCTGCGCACGCTGACCGACGGCGAGGGTGCCTCCGGTCCGGCCACCGACCTGCTGCGCCAGGCCACCGGCCGGGTGGAGTCCTTCGCCGACCACCTGCGCGACCGCGAGCCCGCCGACCTGCTGGAGGACGTGCGCAGCTTCGCTCGCCGCCGGCCCGGCGCGTTCCTCCTCGGCGCGGCCGTCGCCGGGGTGCTGGCCGGCCGGCTCACCGGCGGTGTCGTCGCCGCGCACAAGGACGACGGCCCGGGCACCTCCTCGACCCCGACGCCGACCACCCCGACGCCCGCGCCGCACGACGTCACCACCGGGACCGGACCGCTGCCCGGTGCGCCCGGCGCGGCGGCCGGGTACGCCGCCGTCCCGCCGGTCGCCGACGGGCCCGGCTACGACCCGGTCACCGGCTACAGCCCGGTCCCGCCCGCGCCGTCCGCGCCCGCAGCGCCCCCGGTGCCGCCCGCGCCGTACGGGACCGCCGGGGGTGGCCAGGCATGAGCACGCCCTACACCGGCGGGCAGCCCGCGACCGACGACGGCCACCCCGACGTCGAGGGCACCTCGGTCGGGCAGCTGCTCGGCGAGGTCAGCCGGGACCTGTCGACGCTGATGCGGCAGGAGCTCGAGCTGGCCAAGGCCGAGGTGAAGGCCGAGGCCGCCAAGGCGGGCAAGGGCGCCGGGATGCTCGGTGGGGCCGGGTACGCCGGGCACCTGACCGTGCTGTTCCTGAGCCTGGCCCTGTGGGCCGCGCTGGCCAGCGCGATGCCGGCCGGGTGGGCGGCGCTCATCGTCGCCGTCGTCTGGGCCGTCGTCGCGGGCGTCCTGTTCGTGCTCGGCCGCAAGCAGCTCAAGACCGTCAACCCCAAGCCCGAGCGCACCGTGGAGACCCTGCAGCGGGTCCCCGGCGCCGTCACCCCCAACTCCTGACCCGAGAGGACCCGCCATGACCAGCAGCAGCGACCCCGACGTCATCCGCCAGCAGATCGAGGACACCCGCGCGAACCTCAGCTACGACGTGGACGCGCTCAACGAGAAGGTCAACCCGGCCCGGGTGGTCGACCGGCGGGTGACCCGCACCAAGCGGGCCGTCGACGACCTGCGCGGACGGGTGATGGGGCGCGACTCCTCCTCCGGCGGCATGGCCGGCCCGGTGAAGGGCGCCGCGCACGACGCCGCCCACGGGGTGGCCCAGGCACCGGACGCCGTGGTGTCCCAGACCCGCGGCAACCCGATGGCCGCCGGTCTGATCGCCTTCGGCGTCGGCTGGTTGGTCTCCTCCCTGCTGCCCACCAGCGAGAAGGAGAAGCAGCTCGCCGCCCAGGCCGAGGACGCCGCGCAGCCGCTGCTGGAGTCGGCGAAGGAGTCGGCCAAGCAGGTGGCGCAGGAGGCCGGCCAGGCGCTGCAGCCGGCTGCCCAGGAGGCCGTGGAGTCGGTCAAGGGCACCGCGCAGGAGGCCGTGCAGACGGTCAAGGAGGAGGGGCAGTCGGCGGCCGGTGACGTGCAGGGCCAGGCGCAGCAGGCCAAGGACACCGTGCAGGACGCCCGGTGAGCGGCCCCCTGCAGCAGGTGCTGTCCCGGGCGGCCAGCCTCGGCGGTGCGGCACTGGGCAAGCTGCAGCACACCCGCATCCCCGGCGTCGGGCAGGCCTCGACCACCGAGCCGGCCGAGGTGTCCGCCGCGCGCTGGCGGGCGGTCACGGTCTACACCGACGACCTGGCCGGGCCGTTCCCGGAGCTCGACGCCCTGGGGTCCGACCTGGAGGTGCGCATGCAAGCCGCACCGGGCGGGCGGGGCACCGAGCTGGCCGCCCGGTTCCACGGCTCGCCGACCACCGACCAGATCGGGGAGCTGCGGGCCGCGCTGCGCCGGACCAAGCAGCTCGCGGAGGTGGGGGAGGTGCTGCGGGTGGACCCCCAGCCGCACGGCACCCGCAAGGCCACCCCCCAGGGCGCCGCCCTCGAGGGTGCGGCGGCCCGGGCACCGAAGGAGGGCGTGCTGTGAAGGCCGCGATCTGGGCGGGGGTCAACGAGGTCGCCGTCGAGGACGTCCCCGAACCCCAGCTGCTCAACTCCCACGACGTCATCCTCAAGATCAGCAAGACGGTCACCTGCGGGTCGGACCTGCACCTGATCGGCGGGTACATCCCCGCCATGCGGGCCGGCGACGTGCTGGGCCACGAGTTCACCGGCGAGGTCGTCGAGGTCGGCTCGGGCGTGCAGAAGGTCAAGGTGGGCGACCGGGTCGTCGTCCCGTCCTTCGTGGCCTGCGGGAAGTGCTGGTACTGCGCGCAGGAGCTCTACTCGCTGTGCGACAACGGCAACCCCGACCCGGGGATCACCGAGGGCCTGTGGGGGCAGAGCCCCGGCGGCTGCTTCGGCTACTCCCACGCGATGGGCGGCGACGCCGGCAGCCACGCGGAGTACATGCGGGTGCCCTACGCCGACGTCGGCTGCTTCCTCGTCCCCGACGGGGTGTCCGACACCCGGGCGCTGTTCGCCTCGGACTCGGTGACCACTGGGTGGACCGGGGCGCACCTGGGCGGGACGAAGCCCGGGGACGTCGTGGCGGTGTGGGGGGCCGGCGCGGTGGGCCAGATGGCCGCCCGCGCGGCCATGCTGCTGGGCGCCGAGCAGGTGGTGGTCATCGACCGGCTGCCCGAGCGGCTGGCCCAGGTGCGCCGGCACATCGGGGCCGAGGCGGTGGACTACTCGACGACCGACGTGGTCGCCGAGCTGCGCGAGCGGACCGGCGGCCGTGGGCCCGACGTCTGCATCGAGGCCGTCGGCATGGAGGCGCACAGCACCGGGGTGCAGGGCGCGTTCGACCAGGTCAAGCAGCAGCTGCGGCTGCAGACCGACCGGCCGTCAGCGGTGCGGGAGGCGATCCGGGCCTGCCGCAAGGGCGGCAGCGTCTTCGTGCTCGGCGTCTTCGCCGGCATGGTCGACAAGTTCCCGCTCGGCGCGATGATGAACAAGGGCCTGACCGTGCGGGGCGCCCAGCAGCACGGGCAGCGGTACGTGCCCGAGATCCTGCGGCACATGGAGAGCGGGGTGCTCACCACCGAGCACCTGGCCACCCACACGATGCCGCTGACCCAGGCCGCCGAGGGCTACCGGATCTTCAAGGAGAAGGCGGACGGCTGCGTCCGGACCGTCTTCGAACCGGGCTCGTGAGCGCCGACCGCCGGCACCGGGGCCGTGGCCGGGCGGCCGTCCTCGGTGCCATCGTCGGGGTGGTCGTGATCATCTTCGCGGTGATGCTGGGGGTCAGCCAGTGCGCGCCCAACGACCCCGACAGCGGTGACGAGCCCGGTCACGGCACCGCCGTCGAGCAGGTGGTCGGGGTGGTGCAGGGCGTCGGCTAGAGCGCCGGGCCGGACCGGCGGGGGACGGTCCGGCGCCGGTGCGGCCAGCGGAACGGCGGGGTACCCCGGTCCTCGGTCGGGCCGGGCGTGCGCGGGTGGGTGGGGTGGTGGTCGGTCACGACGTCTCCTCGGGGTGGGCTGGGTCCGACCGTACTCACTTGTTTGTCGGCGAGCAACCAAGTGCGATCATGCGTCCGGTCGAACCCCGTCCGCGAGGAGGGCGCTCATCGGCGCCGACACCTCGCCCGACCCGTAGCGCTGCTCCACCGCGGCGGTCACGGCGGCGACGGCCTCGGCCAGTGCCCCCGGCCCCTCCCGGCGCGCCGGGTCCCCGGCGGGGGTCCCGGTGAGGAACGCGGTGGCGACGTCACGGGCGGAGGCGGCCCGGCTCTCCAGGTCGACGACGTCGACCCGGACGTCGGCGAACCCCGCGGCGGTGAGGTCGGCCCGCACCCGGTCGGGGTCGGGGTAGCCGTGCGGCACGTCGCGGACGAAGGTCGGCGGGTCCGCGGGGCGCCAGGCGGCCAGGGCCTCGGCGAGCACCTGGGCGAACCCGTTGCCGGCCAGCGGCCCCCACGTCGACAGCAGCAGGTGGCCGCCGGGTCGCAGCACCCGATGCGCCTCGCGGTAGGCCCGCGCCCGGTCCGGCACGAACATGACGCCGAACTGGCACACCCAGACGTCCACCGAGGCGTCGGCGACCGGGAGGTCCTGCGCGTCGGCCTGCTGCCATCGCACCCGGGCCGATCCCGACCGGGCCGCCCCGCGCTCGACCATGGGCGGGGCGAGGTCGGTCGCGGTGATGTCGGCGTCGGGCAGCCGGTCGGCGAGCTCCCGGGTCAGGGCGCCCGTGCCCGAGGCCACCTCCAGCACCCGATCCGGTGCCCAGGCGGCCACCCGGGCGGCGAGCTCCACGGCGTAGGGCGCGAAGACGACCGGGACCAGCTGCTCGTCGTAGACGACGGGGAGGGATCCGGTGAAGGCGGTGGTCGGATCGGGCACGGGCACTCCCTGGCCGGTGACCGGGCACTCCGTCGACCCGGCCCCGTCGGTCAGCCTGGCCCTGCCCGGGTGCCTGGTCAACGTCCCCGCAGCCGGGCCGTCGGTGGCACAGTGGCCCGGTGCCCAGCCAGGTGACCCGTCGGACCCAGGAGCAGCGCCGGGCCGAGACGGAGCGCCGGGTGCTGGACGCCGCCACCGCGCTGATCGCCCAGCGCGGGTCCCGGGCGGTGACGCTGGCCGAGGTCGGCCGGGAGGCGGGCTACAGCAGGGGGATCGTGCACGCCTCCTTCGGCAGCCGGGCCGAGCTGCTGGAGGCCGTCGTCCGGGACGCGCAGCGGTTCGCCGTCCCGCCGGTGGACGGCAACGGGCTGGACCGGCTGGGCGCGGTGGTCCGGGCCTACCTGGGCAACGTGCGCGACCGGCAGCCCAGCACCGGGGCGTTCCTGCTGCTGTGGGCCGAGGCCGTGGCCGGCGAGCCGGTGCTGGCGCCGCTGTTCGCCGAGCGCGACGCCGACTTCCGGGCGACGCTGGCCGACCTGGTGCGCGACGGCGTGGCCGACGGGTCGGTCCGCGCCGACGCCGATCCCGCAGCGGTGGCCGTGCTGCTGCTGGGCCTGCTGCGGGGGATCGGCATGCAGGTGGTCGCGCCCGCCGGGGTGCCGGCCGACGAGGCCCTGGTCGCGCAGACCGTCGAGGTGCTGCGGCGCGGCCTGGCCGCCTGATCGACCAACCAGGTGTGAGAGCGCTAACATCCGCGCCCGGTGCAAGGTGCAACCAGTGGGCGGGGGTGGGATGGCCGGGTCCGAGCCGCTCGTGGTGTGCGAGTCCCTGGTGCGGATCCACCGGACCGGCGCGGTCGAGGTGCAGGCGCTGCAGGGGCTGGACCTGGTCGTCGACGCCGGCGAGGTGCTGGCGGTGGTCGGTGCGTCGGGGTCGGGCAAGTCCACGCTGCTTGCCGTCCTGGCCGGCATGGACGCCCCCACCGCCGGCCGGGTCACGGTCGGCCCGTGGGACCTCACCGCGCTGTCCCGCGCCGACCGGGTGGCCTACCGGCGCTCGACCGTCGGGTTCGTCTGGCAGCAGACCGCCCGCAACCTGGTGCCCTACCTGACCGCCGCGGAGAACGTCGTCCTGCCGCTGGCCCTGGCCGGCACGCCGCGGCGCACCCGGGCCGCGCGCGCCGCCGAGCTGCTCGAGCTGGTCGGCGTGCCGCACGTGGCCGACCGGCGGCCGGCGGCGTGCTCGGGCGGGGAGCAGCAGCGGGTGGCCATCGCCGTCGGGCTGGCCAACGCCCCCGCCGTCCTGCTGGCCGACGAGCCGACCGGGGAGCTCGACACCGCCAGCTCCCAGCAGGTCTACCAGGCGTTGCGCGCGGTCAACCGCGACCTGGGGACGACGGTGCTGGTGGTCACCCACGACCCCACCGTCTCCGACCAGGTGGAGCGGACCGTGGCCATCCGGGACGGCCGCACCGCCAGCGAGGTGCTGCGGCGGGCGACGGCCGACGGCGCCCCGGTGGTGGCCGAGGAGTTCGCCGTGCTCGACCGGTCCGGGCGGCTGCAGCTGCCCGTGGAGTACCGGACCGCGTTGGACCTCACCCGCCGGGTGCGGCTGACCCTGGAGGCCGACCACGTCGCCGTCCACCGGGACGCCGGCTCGTGACGCTGGTGCAGGTGCGCGACGTGCACCGCACGTTCGGGTCCGGCGCGACCGCGGTGCACGCGCTGCGCGGGGTGTCCCTGGACATCGAGCCCGGCGAGCTGGTGGCGCTGGTCGGCCGGTCCGGGTCGGGCAAGACCACGCTGCTCAACCTGGTCGGCGGGCTGGACCGGCCCGACTCGGGCACCGTGCACGTGGCCGGCACCGACGTCGGCGCCCTGGACGACGACGGGCTGGTGACGATGCGCCGGGACGTGGTGTCGTCGGTCTTCCAGACCTTCGGGCTGGTGCCGGTGCTCAGCGCCGCGGAGAACGTCGGCGTCCCGCTGCGGCTGCGCCGGCTGCCCGCCGACGAGCGGGAGTCGCGGGTGGCCCGGCTGCTGGACCTGGTCGGGCTGACCCCGCACGCCACCCAGCGGCCCGACGAGCTCTCGGGTGGGCAGCAGCAACGGGTCGCGCTGGCCCGCGCGCTGGCCGGGTCGCCGCGGCTGCTGGTGGCCGACGAGCCGACCGGCCAGCTGGACCGGGAGACCGGACTGGCGGTCATGGCGCTGATCCGCGGCATCGTGGAGGCCGAGGGGGTCACCGCCCTGGTGTCCACCCACGACCCGGTGATGATCGCGCTGGCCGACCGGGCGGTGCAGGTGGTCGACGGCCGACTGGTCGACGGGTGATCGCCCGCAGCCGGGTGCAGGCGCGGCTGCTGGTCGTGGTGGTCGTCGTCCTGGTGACCGGCCTGACCGTGCTCGGCAGCTGCGCGGTCCTGCTCACCTCCGGCGCCGAGCGGGCGCAGCAGTCGGCGCTGGCGGCGACCTCGTCGGCGGACCTGGCCGTCGAGGTGGAGCTCACCGACCTGCCGGCCGACGCCGGTCCCGACGTCGCGGCCGCCGCGCGCGTGGTGGCCGCCGCGCTCGCCCCGGTGCCGCCGCGGTCCTCGACCTGGGTCACCTCCACGCTGCGCGACGTGCCCCCGGGCGCGGGGCAGGCCCGGCGGCTGAGCTGGCTGGCCGGGGTGGACGACCTGACGGCGCGGGGCGACCTGGTCGCGGGGGAGTGGCCGACCGCCCCCGCGCCGGGGGCGCCGTGGCCGGCGGTCCTGCCGGTGGCCGCGGCCGACGCGATGGGCCTCGGGCTCGGCGACACCCTGCTGCTGGCGCCGAGCACCGGGCTGGACGACGCCGGCGAGACCGCACCGGTGACCGTGGTGCTCGTCGGGCTGGTGCAGCCGCGCACCGACGGCAGCTGGGACCGCGACCGGTCGGCCGGCGCGGGCACGGTGCCCGACCAGGAGTTCGGCGTGTTCAGCCGTCTGCGGTTCCCCGCGGCGGGCCCGGTCCTGGTCGACCCGGGCACCCTGCTGGCCGCCGGGGCCGGGGTGGAGCGGGCGAGCGTCCGCGCCGCGCCGGACGTCGCCGCGGCGGCTCCCGCCGCGCTGGACACGGCCACCGCCGGGCTCGCCGGTCTGACCGCCGACGCCCGCTCGGCCACCGAGGGCACCGTGCGGGTCCGGGCCCCGCTGGCCGCCACCCTGGCCGGCATCGCCGACCGGCAGGCCGCCACCCGGTCGGCCGTGCTCGCCGTCGGCGTGCTGGGCGGGCTGCTGACCGTGGCGGCCCTGGGGACGGCGGCCCGGGTGCTGGGCGACCGCCGGCTGGTGGAGACCGCGCTGCTGCGCGACCGCGGCGCGACCCGCCGGCAGCTGGTCGGTCGCGCGCTCCCGGAGGCCGCCGCCCTGGTGGCGGTCGCCGCGGTGCTCGCGGTGCTGTCGACCAGGCTGGTGACCCGGGTCGTGCTGGGCGGCGCGCTGCCCGGGTCCGCCCCCGGCCCGGCGCTGACCGCCGGCCTGCTGGTCCCGGTGCTGGGTGCCGCGGTGCTGCTGGGTCTCGGCCTGGCGGTCGCGGCCACCCGGCTGCCGGCCGGCGGTCGGCGCAGCGGCCGCGGCGCGCTGGCCCGCTCCGGGGGCGACGTGCTGCTGGTCGGCCTCGCGGCGGCGGCCGTGCTGGGCCTCGGGGCGGCCACCGCCGGCACCGACCCGGTCCTCGTCGCGGCCCCGGCCCTGGTGCTGCTCGCCGGCGCCGCCCTGCTGCTCCGGGTCCCGCCGCTGCTGGCCGGGCTCGCCGACCGCCGCGCCGCGCGCAGCCGCTCGCTGATGCCGGTGCTGGTGGCCGGCGACCTGGCCCGACGCTCCCTGGCGGCCGGCGCGGCCGGGCTGCTGGTGCTCACCACGGCGGCCACCGTCGCCGCGCTGGGGGTGGACGCCACCTGGCGGGTGTCCCAGGCCGACCAGGCCGCCCTCCAGGTCGGCACCGACCTCGCGGTCCCCGCCGTGGCCGGGGTCGACGGGGCCGCCGTCCGCGCCGCGACCGGGGGCACCGTCTCGCCGGTGAGCACCTCGCCGGTGTCACTGGGCACGCTGCTGCGGGCCGGTGGCGACGGGGCCGCGACCCAGCTGGTCGCCGTGGACACCGCGCACGCCGGCGCCGTCCTGCGCGGCCGGCTGCCGGCGGGCAGCGACTGGGCGACGGTCACCGCCGACCTGGTGCCCGCCGCGGCCCCGGGCGTGTCCGGTCCCGGCGCGGTGACGGTCGCGGGGACGGTGCGCGGGTTCGGCGCGGTCGCCGTCCCGACGGTCGTGCTCGCCGACCCCACCGGCGCCCGGACGACGGTGCCCGGCCCGGCGGTCCCGCTCGACGGCGTCCCGCACGACGCCGGGATCGGCGTGCCCGCCGACCGCACCGTCGTCGCGGTGCTGCTGGACGTCTCGCTGGTCGACGGCGACCCGGACGACGACGTCACCGTGCCGATGTCCCTGGAGGTCACCCTGCCCGGTGCCGCCGTCGGGTGGTCCGCGTCGGCACCCGACGACCGCGGTGGGGTCACCGAGCCGGAGCTGGCCGAGGACGGGCTCCGGTTCACCGGCCGGGCGTTCCCGCTCGGCCTCTCGCTGGCCCCGTCCCGGGTGGTGCTGGCCGCGGCCCCGACGCCGGCCCGGATGCCGGTGCTGCTGTCCGGTGCCCTGGCCGACGCGCTCGGCGCGACCACGGGCGACCGGCTGACCATGACGGTCGGCGAGACCGCCGTCGACGTCGCGGTGGCCGGGGTCGTGCCCGCCGTGCCGTCGGTGCCCGGCGGCCCCGCGGTCCTGGCCGACGGCGAGACGCTGGCCCGCGCGCTGCTGGCTGCCGGGGACGCCGACGTCGCGGGAGCGGCGTGGTGGGTCGGTGGGCCGAGGGCCGGCGCGCCGGCCGCGTTGGCCGCGTCCGGGCTGGACGGCGCGCGGACCCGGTCGGGCGTCACCGACGAGCTGCGCAGCGGTCCGCTGCAGGTCGGCCTGCCCGTGGCGCTCGGCGTGCTGGCCGTCGGTGCGCTGGTGCTGCTGGCCGCGGCGTCCGCGCTGCAGGTGGCCGCGGTGCGCAGCGGCCGGCGGACCGAGGTGGCCCGCCTGATGGGTACCGGGGTGCCGCGCCGGGTGGTCCGCCAGGTGCTGGTGCTGCAGCACGGGGTGAGCACCGTGCTGGCCGTGCTGCTGGGCGCCGTCGTCGGGGTGGCGGGCACCGTGCTGGTCGGCCCGGCGCTGACCGGCTCGCCGGTGCCGGCCGCGACCGTCCAGCTGCCGTGGGGGGCGTGGGCCGTGGCGGTGGTCGGCTCGGCGCTGGTCGGGACCGCGCTGGTGCTGCCCGTCGTCCGGGCGCTGGTGCGGGTCGACGTCCCGGTCGTGCTGCGCGAGGGCGCGGCATGACCCGCTGGCGCGTGCCGCTGGTCGGCACCCGGGCCCGGGTCGCCGCCGCCCCGGCCGCCTGGGTGCTGTGCCTGGTGGTGGTCGCGCTGGCCACGGTGCTGGCGGTGGTGGTGCCCAGCGCGGTCGCCGCCACGGCCGACGACACGGTGCGGGCCGCCGTCGCCGACGCCGGCCACGGTGCCGACACCGTGGTCTCGGCGCCGTTCGTGCCCGACCTCGACACCCCGAGCGCCCGGCAGGACGACGCGGCGGCCGAGACCCGCGCGACGGCCGACATCCTGACCGCCGGCCTGCCCCCGGAGCTGTCCGGGGTGCTGGCGGCACCGGTGGCCACGGCCAGCACCCGGGAGGTGCTGCTCGCGCTGCCCGCCGACCGCGCGGTCGTGCTGGGCCCGACGACGCTGCGGCTGGACTGGGTGGCCCGGCCCGGCGGCGCCGCGGTGACCTGGTCGACCGGGACGGTCCCGGGGGCGTCCCCGGAGGGGCAGGTGCAGGCCGGGCTGTCCGCCCCGGTCGCCGCCGCGCTCGGGGTGTCCGCCGGCGACGTGGTCGAGGGCCGGGGTCCGAACGGTGCGCTGGTGCAGGTGGTCGTCAGCGGGCTGTTCGAGGTCGACGACCCGGCCGACCCCGCCTGGGCGACGGCGCCGGCGCTGCTGGCGCCCAGCACCCGGGGTGCCGGCGCGGCCCGGCAGACCGACGTGGCCGTGCTGCTCTCCGACGACTCGCTGCCCGACGCCCGGCTGGCCGTCGGCGACGAGAACACCACCCGGATCTTCACCCTGGCCGCGCGGCCCGGGCAGCTGTCCGCCGACACGGCCGCCGCGGTCACCCGGGCGGTGACCGCACTGCGCGCGTCGCCGATCACCCTGCGCATCGCGCCGCTGCCGCGGGTGGACAGCCGGCTGGACGCAGTGCTGCTGCGCGCCGAGGACCGGCTGACCGCCGCCCGGACGCAGGCGGCCGTGCTGGTCACCGCGGTCGGCGCGGCCACCGCGCTGGTGCTGCTGCTCGGCGCCACCGTGCTGGTCGCCCGCCGGGGTGCGCCGTTGGCCGCGGCGCGGGCGCGCGGGGGCTCCCTGCCCGGGGTGGGTGCCGATCTGCTGGTCGAGTCCGCCGTCCTCACCGCGCTGGGGGTCGCCGTCGGGCTGGTGGTCGGCGTGGCGCTCGCCCCGGGACCGGTGCCGGTGGGGGCCGCGGTCGCCGGTGTCCTGCCGGTGGCTGCCGCGGGGCTGCTCGCTCTCCCGGTGCTCGGCGTGCGGGCGGCCGACCGGGCCACGGGGGGACGGCGGGTGCCGCTGGACGAGCGGGCGCGCACCCGGGCCCGCCGCGAGGTCGTGCTGCGGCGCTGGTCGGTGGACGGCGCGCTGCTGCTGCTGGCCGTGGGCGCGGTGCTCGCGGTGCGGGCCCGGGGACTGTCCGGCGACGCGCTGGGGGTGGCCGCCCCGACGGTGGCGGTCCTGGCCGGTGCGGTGCTGGTCGCCCGGGTCCAGCCGGCGCTGTCGGCCGCGCTGCTGCGCCCGGCCGCCCGCGAGCGCGGGGCGGTGCCGCTGCTGGCCGCGGCCGGTGCCCGGTCCACCGCGGTGCTCGGGCCGGTGGCGCTGACCGCGATCACCGCGCTGGCCACCGTGGCCGTCGCGCTCGGTGCCACGACCACGTCCGGCCAGGTGGCGGCCTCGTGGACCGCGGTCGGTGCCGATGCCACCGTCACCGTCGACCCGCTGCCGGACACCGCGGTCGACGGCGTGGACCTCGCCGTGCGGGCCCGGGTCACCGACGGGGTGCAGCTGTCCACCCCGGCCGGCGGTGCCCGTGCCCGGGTGGTGGTCGTGGACCCGGCTGACTACGCCCGGCTGGTGGGCAGCACGCCGCTGCCCGACGTCGAGGGCCTGGCCGGGCTCGGCACGTCCGGCGACCGGGTGCAGGCGCTGGTCACCCCGGACATCACCGCCGCCGTCGGGTCGGTGCTGCTGGACGGCGAGTCCGTGCCGATCGCCGTGGTCGGTGCGCTGCCGGCCGGCCCGACGACGGTGCTGCTGCCCGCCGACGCGGTGCCCGCCGACCTGGCCGTCCCCGACACGCTGTGGCTGACCGGCACCGGCGCCGCCGCCGCGGCGGCCACGGTGCCCGGCGGGACGGTGGAGCTGCGGGCCGACCGGCTGGCCCTGGTGCAGGAGGCCCCGCTGACCCGCGGGCTGGCCGGTCTGGTCGCCGCGACCGCGGTGCTGCTGGTGGTGCTCGGCGTGCTGGCGGTCGTGCTGGCCGGCAACGCGGGCGTGCGGCGCCGGCGCGGGACGTCGGGCGTGCTGCGGACGTTGGGGCTGGGGGAGCGGCAGGCGCGGGCGGTCACCCTGCTCGAGCTGCTGCCCGGGGTGCTGACCACCGTGCTGCCCGGGATCGCGCTCGGTGCGCTGGTCACCGCTCTGGTGGCCGGGCCGCTGGGGTTGTCCCTGCTCACCGGCCAGGACACCGATCCCGTCCTCGTCGTCCCGTGGTGGGTGGTCGGGCTGCTCCTGCCCCCGGTTCTGGCGGTGGTCGGGTCGGTGGTGGGGGAGGCGCGGTCCCGTCGACGGGTGCCGTTGGCGCAGGTGGTGCGGGAGGTCTGACCGCGGCGGACGGCTCGGTTCGCGGTGGTGAGCTCCGCTCCCGACCGGTGCGGGCGCTGGGTCCTCGCACAGGGGTGCCTTGAACCGTTCCCACCGACTTCTCGACATGGCCGGCGATGTTGACGGGACCCTCCGACAATTTCTGCACCACCCTGTGGACGAGGCGCTGAGCTGGGGATTCGCCTTGCCGGAGGTCGCCGGGTCGGCTAGACTTCGAACACACATTCGAATGATGCGAGGCGGTGACAGCGGTGCACCAGCAAGAGGTCGGGACCCGGATGGGGCTGTCGGTGGGCATCGCCCAGGTCGAGGTCTTCGCCTCCGCCGCCGCCCACGCAGCGGTGCTGGAGGCCGAGCAGGCGACCCGCATCGCGGCCGGCTTGGCGCCCGCGGGTGCCACCCTGCGACCGACCCGGTTGTCCGAGCTGCTGGTCACCCCCGACACCGGCCGGGCCAGGGTGCACGCCGTGCTGCGCGACGTCGCCGACGCCCAGGCGCAGCTGCACGCCCTGCAGGCTGCAGCGATCGCCCGCCTGGCCGAGCTGCAACCGGCGCAAGAACCGCTGCCCGGCAGCCGCCGCAATGACCCGGCCGACGCCGACCGGCCCGACGACTGGGTCGCCGACGAGGTCGCCGTCGTGCTGGGCATCGGGGTTAGCTCGGCGGTATCGCTGGTCGACAAACAGCGGGTGCTGGTGGAGCAGCTGCCGCAGGTGTGGGAGGAGCTGGCCGACGGCGTCATCGACGTCCGCCGCTGCCAGGTGCTCGTCGACGACCTCGCCCACCGCAAGCAATCCTTCGGCGGCGGCCTGCCCGACGACCTGGTGGACGACATCGCCCGGCGGGGACTGCGGTGGATCGGCGAAGGCATCGGCCCCACCCCGCTCGCCGACCGGATCGGTGGCGCACTGATCGCTGCGGACCCCGCAGAGGCCGACCGCCGGGCCGAGCGGCGCAAGAAGAAGCAGAACGTCACCACCGTCGGCTGCGGCGACGGCCTCGCCGGGTTCCGGGCAGACCTGCTCGACGCAGCAGACGCCGCACAGATGCAGGCAGTGGTCGATGCGATGGCCGCCACGATGCGCAAGGCCGGTGACCGGCGCCCCATCGGCCAGCTGCGGGTCGATGCGCACCGGCAGCTGGTCCTCCGCCCCTGGGAGGCACTCCCCGACGACGTCGCCCGCGCCCGCTGGCAACTCGCCATGCGGGTGGAGCTGGCCGACCTCGACGGCCTGGGTTCGCTGGGCTCAATCCCTCGGTCTGCTGCACCGACCGCCGACGGCGAAGGCTCTCAGGACGGTCCACCAATCGGTACGGCACCCGAGCCGGGCACCGACAACCACAACGGCCGGCCGGCACCGACCGGCAGCACGAGCAGCACACCCCGACGATCCGGCGACGGCCGTGATGGGCAGCGCGAGCACGGTGGGCAGGATGAGCACGAGCACAGCGAGCACGAGCGCAGCGAGCACGAGCACAGCGAGCAGGGCGCCGGTTCCGGGGTCGGCGAGATCGGTGGGCTGTCGGTGTCCCCGGTCGCGGTGGCCGAGCTGCTGGCCCGCTTCGACGCGCTCCTGGCCTCCGGTGCCCGTGGTCGGGTGCAGGGCGGGGACGTGTGGTTCGAGATCCTCGACGCCACCGGTCGACTCCGCGCCCTCACCTCACCCGCCGAAGCCCGCGCCGCCCTCCGCCGCGGCACCGGCCTCGGACCACCACCCCGGATCGCCGACTACGAACCGAACGCCGCACAGACCCGGTTCGTGAAAGCCCGGGACCGGCACTGCCGGTTCCCCGGCTGCGCACGACCAGCCGAGTACGTCGACCTCGACCACGCCATCCCCTACGACCACGACGAGCCGTCCGCCGGCGGCCCGACCTGCGTGACGAACCTGGTCTGCCTGTGCCGACGACACCACCGACTCAAGACCCATGCACCGGGCTGGGTGTTCGCGATGGACCCGGACGGGACGCTGCACGTCACCCCACCCGGTGGACGCACACGCACCACCCGACCCGCCGGCATCGCTCAGGTCGACATGTCGACACCCACCCACCTCGACACCCTCACCGACCTCCTCGGACCCACCCCCAAGCGGTTCCGCAGCCCCACCTCCGAGCAACGAGCCGCACGACGAGCCGCAGCCGCGGACCGCGCGCGCCTGGCCGCCGAGATCGAGGCTGAGCTCGACGCCGCACTCGCCCGCCGGAACAGCGAGACCCGGCGTGATGAGACCCGACCCGGTGACCCGGACGCGGCCGGCGGTGCTGGATCGAGCGACGACGTAGCGACCGATGCCGCAGACCACGCCGGGGATCGGGTCCAGGACGGGGGCAGCGACGACGACCCGCCGCCCTTCTGATGGCGGTGATGGTCTGGTGGCAGTGAGGGACGAGGACCGGCTGAAGGGACTGCCCGGGGCGGACCCCGGGGCGGGCCCCGGAGCGGCGGGACGGCCGAGAGGTGGGGCGCGGCTCCCTGCACGGTGGCGGCGGGGGCAACTCGCGGTCGGCGGTTCGACTGCACCGGCAGGCCGGCGCGGGTGGGGCGCGGCTCAGTGCAGCGCGGCGTCCGGGGCCACTCGCTCCCAGCGGGTGAACTGCACGGTCAGGCCGGCGCGGGTGGGGGCGCAGCAGTAGGGGCCGGCGCGTAGCTCGAGGGCAGGGTCGACGTGCGCCACCCGCACCAGGCGGAACGGCTCGTCGTCGGCGCGGGCGCGCACGGTGATCGCGTCGCCGTCGCGGCTGGCCCGCACCGTCACCCGGCGGCCCACCCAGTCCGGGACGGGGGCGACCGACCAGTCCGACGTGCCGTGCGTGACGACCGCACCGATCTGCGGCACGCCGTCGGACACCTCGACCCCGGCCTTCACCCACTCCTCGGCCGACGCCCGCAGCAGCACCCCGGCCTGGTCGAACTGCTCGGTGTAGTCCAGCACGAACTCCACCTCCACCGCGTCCCGCACCCCGAACGGCGCCAGCAACCCGTTCGCGTCGTCGTGCACGAAGCCGTACGACGTGTGCCGCCACGCATCGCTGCCCTCGGCCGCCGTCACCCGCAGCCCCTCCGTGTCCTCCGCGGCGACGGGTCGGGTGGTCCAGGACGCGGCGGCCAGGAGCTCGGGGTCGATCACCCCGACAGCATCCCCGCCGTCCCGCGCCGGGTCACGCCGCCCGCACCGACAGCCCGCCGTCCACCGGCAGCAGCACCCCGGTGACGTACCGGGACTCGTCGGACGCCAGGAACAGCGCCGCATCGGCGACGTCCTGCGCGGTGCCCATCCGGCCGGTCGGGCTGTGCGCGTCCCGCGCCGCCCGCACCTCGTCGGCCGACGCGTCCCCGGCGAGCTGCTGGTAGACCAGCGGCGTGTCGATCAGCCCGGCCAGCACCGCGTTGACCCGCACCCCCCGGTCGGCGTACTGCAGCGCCAGGCTCCGGGTCAGCTGGTTCACCCCCGCCTTCGCCGCTGCGTAGCCCGGGTAGGGGTAGCCGGTCCACCGGATCGACGCCGTCGACGACACGTTCACCATCGACCCGCCCCGCTCCAGCAGGTGCGGCAGCGTCGCCTGCGCCGACAGGAACACGCTGTCCAGGTTCAGCGCCAGCGTCCGGTGCCAGTCGGCCAGCGTCAGCTCGTCCACCCCGCCCAGCCGGGTCGCCCCGACGGTGTTCTGCACGACGTCCAACCGGCCGCAGTGGTCCACCGCCTCGCCCACCACCCGCTGCACCTGCTCCGGGTCGGTGACGTCGGCGACCAGGGCCACCGCCGTCCCGCCGTCGGCGGTGATCGCGTCCACCGTGCGGCCGGCCGCCGCCGGGTCGACGTCCACCACGACGACCTGCGCGCCGTGCCGGGCGAACGTCCGGGCCGTCGCCGCGCCGATCGAGCTCACGCCGGGCGGGCCACCGGTGTTCAGCCCGCCGCCGAAGACGATCGCCGCCTTCCCGGCCAGCCGGCCGTCAGCCACGGGGCCCGGGCGTCCCGGCGAGGAAGTCCAGCAGCACCCGGGCGAAGTGCTCGGGACCCTCGTAGAACGGGAAGTGCGACCCACCCTCGTCGGCGGCGAACGTGCGCAGCTGTGCCCCCGGGATGTGCGCGGCGGTCCACTCCTGCGACGCCGGCGCCACGTGGCTGACCTCGCCGGCCACCACCAGGGTCGGGACGTCGATCCGCGGCAGCACGTCCCGCCAGTCCTGCATCGCGTGGTCCAGCAGCAGCCGGGCGCCCCACGGCCCGGGCATCTGCAGGTTCTCCCCGAACAGGAACGCCAGGTCGTCCTCGGGCAGCACGTCGGACAGCATCGAGGTGAGGAACGCCCGCCGGGTCTCGGTGGCGTCGGCCGCCCCCACGGCGCCGACGAATCCCTCGGTGCTCGGGAAGTCCAGGATCGCCCCGGCCGCGGCGCCCTCCTCCGCGGTCATCCACGGCAGCACGACGCACGCGCTGGGCTGGTCGATGACCACCAGCGAGTCCAGCGCGCCGGTGCCGTGGGTGTCGATGTGGCTCCAGCCGACCGAGGCGCCCATCGAGTGCCCGACCAGGTCGAACGACGTCAGCTCGAGGTGGGCGACGAGCTCGGCCAGGTCGGCGGCCAGCCGGGCGACCCGCGCGCCGTGGTCGGGCTTGCCGGACAGGCCGTGCCCCCGCTGGTCGTAGCTGACCACCCGGTGCTGCTCGGCCAGGGCCGGTACGACCCGGTCCCAGGTGGCCCGGGTCTGCGACCAGCCGTGCAGCAGGACCAGGGTGCGGCCGCTGGCGGTGGGCCCGGTGTCCCGGTAGTCCAGGTCGGTGCCGTCGCCGGTGGTGAACGTGCTCATCGGGGCCTCCTGCCGGGTCGCCGTGGACCCACCCGGTGATCATCGACGCCGTGTGACCGGCACCACCACGGACCCGGCGAGCAGAGCGGACGCCCCCGTTGCTCGCTGCGTCGGAGTCAGCCCAGCAGCCGGGCGACCGCCAGGCCCAGGTGCAGCCGCAGTCGGGTGCCGCCGTCGTCCAGGTCGGCGCCGGTCAGCTCGCGGACCCGGTCCAGCCGGTAGTGCAACGTCGTCCGGTGCACGTGCAGCGCCTCGGCCGCCGCCGGTGCGTTGCCACCGGCGTCCAGCCAGGCGGCGAGCGTGCCGGTCAGCCGGCCCTGCGGGTCGGCGGCCCGCAGCGCCACCAGCTCGGGCGGCAGCGCGGTCGCGTCCCACTCCTCGGCGGGGACCCGCAGCAGGACGGCGTGCACGCCCAGCGCGGAGCCGTCGACCACCGGACCCGGCGCCAGCCGGGGCACCGCCCGGGTGGCGAGCTCGGCGGTCCGGTGCGACGTCCAGGCCTCGGCCAGGCCGGCCACCGGGGGACCGGTGCCGGCGACGCAGGTGAACCGGCCGGCGGCGACCGCGGTCGCCTCGGCCACCACCCGGGCGGCCAGCTCGGCCACCGCGGCGTCGTCCACCGGGCCGGGGGTGAGCAGCAGGCCGGCGCCGCCGTCGGGCCCGGCGGTGGTCAGGACGGCGGTGCCGGCGCGGGACCCCAGGGTGGCCAGCCCGCGGCGGACGGCGGCCCGGGCCTGCTCCTCGTCCTCCGCACCGACGCCGTGCAGGGCCAGCACGACGGCGCGCACCTGACCCGCGGCCGGCACCGCCCCGGCGAGCCCGGCCAGCGCGCGCGCCCGCTCGGCCGGGTCCCGGGACAGCAGCCCGGCGACCAGCAGCTCGCGGGCAGCGGTCGCGGCGTCGGCGGCGTGCCGGTCGGCGACCAGGACGGCGGCCAGCTCCTCGCCCGCGGTGCCGATCACCGCCGCCTCCTCCGCGGTCAGCGCCTGCCCGGCGTCGATGACCATCAGCAGGCCCAGCAGCTCCCCGCGCCAGCGCACCGGCACGCACCAGCGCGGGTGCATGCCGATCGCCGGCTGCGCCGGGATCCAGCCGGCGCGCGACCAGGCCGACACCCCGCTGCCCAGCACGTGCGCCACCGCGGCGCTGCCCGCGTCGCGCTGCAGCACCGCCCGCACCCGGACGTCGTCCTCGTCGCCGAAGTGCCGGCTGGTCGCCAGCAGCCGCACCTGGGGGTCGTCGATCACGACGGAGCGCTGCAGCTGCTCGGCCAGGGAGTCCACCAGCTGCTGGAGCCGGTCGGAGGGCATCCGCGGATCCTAGAGCGGGCCCTCGTCCTCGAGGACCGCGTCGGCCGGGGCGTCCGCGTCGGCCCACGACGCGACCACGGCCACGTCCAGCGGGAAGTCGACCGGGAAGTCGCCGAACAGCAACCGGCCGGCCTCGGCCGCGGCCGCGCGGACCGCGGTGACCACCTCGTCGGCCAGCTCGGCCGGGGTGTGCACCACCACCTCGTCGTGCAGGAAGAAGGCCAGGTGCGGCCGGTCGGTGAGCCGGCCGTCGCCCAGCCGCCACAGCCGGTTGCGCAGGTCGGCCAGCCAGCACGAGGCCCACTCCGCGCCGGTGCCCTGCACGACGAAGTTGCGGGTGAACCGCCCCCACGCCCGCCGCCGGGCGTCGGCGGCCCGCCCCGCCGCGTCGTCGTCGGACCCGCCGCCGAAGGGCCCCGGACGCGGCGACCCCCGGCCGAGCAGGGTGCTCACCACCTCGCCGCGCTCGCCGGCCCGGGCCGCCTGCTCGACCAGGCCGACGGCGGCCGGGTAGCGGCGGGTGAGCCGGGGCAGCATGGCGCCGCTCTCGCCCCGGGTGCCGCCGTACATCGCGCCGAGGATGCCGAGCTTGGCCTGCGTGCGGGTCTCCACGGCGCCGCTGTCGACCATGCCCTGGTACAGGTCGCGGGCCCGGGCGGCCTCGGCCATCGCGGTGTCCCGGCTCATCCCGGCCAGCACCCGGGGCTCCAGCTGCGCGACGTCGGCGACCACCAGCCGCCAGCCCTCGTCGGCCACCGCGGCCGGCCGCAGCTGCACCGGCGCGCTGAGCGCCCCGCCGCCCTGGGAGGCCCACCGGCCGGTGACCACCCCGCCGGGCAGGAACACCGGGCGGAACCGGCCGTCGCGCACCCAGGTGTCCAGCCACGCCCAGCCGTTGGCCTGCATCAGCCGCAGCAGCTTCTTGTAGCGCAGCAACGGCTCGATGCCGGGGTGCTCGAGCTCGGCCAGCGTCCACTGCCGGGTGTCGGTCACCGCCAGCCCCGCGGCCTGCAGCGAGGCCAGCAGCCCGGTGGGGGAGTCCGGGTTCATCGCCGGCTGGCCGAACGCCGCGCGGATCTCCGGCAGCAGCCGCTCCAGCTCCGCCGGCCGCTGCCCGGTCACCGGCCGGGGGCCGAGCAGGTCGCTGAGCAACCGGTCGTGCACGTCGGCCCGCCACGGCATCCCGGCGTGCTGCAGCTCCCCGGCGACCAGCGCACCGGCGGACTCCGCGGCCAGCAGCAACCCCAGCCGGCCGCGCTCGGGGCTGGCGGCCAGCGCCGACTGCTGGCGGACGAGCTCGGCCAGCGGGTCGAGCCGGTCGGCCGGGTCGTCGAGGGCGAACAGCGCCGGCTCGTCGGCCGTCGTCGGGGCCAGGGCGTCCCAGCCTTCAGTGTCCGGACCGACCAGCAGCTCCTGGTCGACGTGCGCCGACCGGCGCAGCACCGCGTGGCACAGCCGCAGGTCGGTGCAGCGCTCCACCCGCACCCCGGCGGCCAGCAGGCCCGGGTACCAGCGGGTGGCGTCGTCCCACACCCACCGGGGGCGGTCGGGCTCGCGGGCGGCGACGAAGCCCGCCAGGTCCTCCCGCGCCAGGCACGTGACAGCGCCGCCGTCCTCGTGGGCCAAGACCCCGTCGCCCCGGCGCAGGAGGACGACGGACCGCAGCACCCGCCCAGTGTCGCCGAGGGGTCCGACAGCGCCGTGACCACAGGAGGCGCACAGGTGTCGCTGCCCGCGCACCTGGTCCGGCCCGGCACGGTCGTCCCCGACGCCGCACCAGCCGAGGGAGATCCATGAGCACCGACCGCACGCCGACCTACGAGGGCCGCCCACTGGCCCGACCCGCCGAGGAGGTGGTGGACCAGGGCCTGCAGTTCGACCTCGGCACGCTGGTCACCCGGCGCCGGATGCTGGGCTTCCTCGGGATCGGGGCGGCCACCGTGGGGCTGGCAGCCTGCGGCGGCTCCGCCACGACCGCAACCGCCACCAGCGGGACGACGACGACCTCGGCCGGGGAGATCCCCGAGGAGACGGCTGGTCCCTACCCCGGCGACGGGTCCAACGGCCCGGACGTGCTCGAGCTGGACGGCATCGTGCGCAGCGACCTCACCACCAGTTTCGGCGGGATGACCGGCATCGCCGGGGGCGTGCCCATGACGCTGACCCTGACCGTCCAGGACCTGGCCGCCGGCGGGGCCTACGAGGGCGCCGCGGTCTACGTCTGGCACTGCACCCGGGAGGGCGGGTACTCGCTCTACTCCGACGGCATCACCGACCAGAACTACCTGCGCGGGGTCCAGGTCGCCGACGCCGACGGGGTCGTGACCTTCACCAGCATCTGGCCGGCCTGCTACGACGGCCGGTGGCCGCACATCCACGTCGAGGTCTACCCCGACGAGGGCTCGATCACCGACTCCGCGAACGCGGTCGCCACCTCGCAGATCGCCATGCCGCAGGAGGCCTGCGAGGCCGTCTACGCCACGGAGGGCTACGACGCCTCGGTGGCCAACCTGTCGGCGGTCAGCCTCGACACCGACGGGGTCTTCTCCGACGGCGCGGAGCTGGAGACGCCGACGGTCACCGGCTCGGCGTCGGCCGGCTACACGGTCGCGATGACCGTGGGCGTGGACACCACCACCCAGGCCGGCGGCGGCGCGGTGGCCGGCGGCCCGGGTGGTGGTGGCCCCGGTGGTGGGCGCCCGACCGGCTAGGTCGCGATGTCCGGGTAGGGCTGGGTGACGTGGTCCAGGGCCCGGGCGTAGGCGAGCTGGTACTCCATCGGCCCGTGGTCGCGCTCGAAGAGGGCGATGAACAGGGTGAGCGTCAGGAACGGGTGCGCGCCCAGCTCGAACAGCGCGACGTGGTCGTGGGCGGCCAGCGCCCGGCGCTCCTCGTCGGTGAACGCCAGCCAGGTGGTCTGCTCCGCCGGGATGCAGTTCAGCAGCGAGCCGGCCAGGTTGGCCTCCCACCAGGTGACCAGCTCGGCCGGCTCGGTGCGGTACCGCTCGGTGAGCTCGGGGTCGCGGTCCACCGAGTAGAGGAACTTGTCGACCAGGTACTTGCTCATCGCGGGTCGCCTCCCGGGTACCAGGTGAAGTAGGCCTCCATGGTGTGGAACAGGTCCACGGTCTCCACGAAGTCGGCCGCCACGCCCTCGCCGGCCGCGCCCATCATCAGCATGAAGTCCATGAACCCGTGGGTGGCGTTGCCCGGGGCGTGCAGGCTGTCCAGGCTCACCTCGGCCAGGCAGCCCTCGATGTCGCCCGAGGCGATCCAGTCCACGGCCTTGCGGTCGAACACCGGGTCCGGGCCGGTGGGCCCGAACTGGCGGGGGCCGCCGAGCTCGAGGGACAGGTGGCCGGTGCCGATGATGGCCACCCGCAGGTCGGACTCCCAGGACTCGACCATCTCCCGGATCGCCTTGCCCAGCGCCACGAACCGGCGGGGCTGGGGGAGCGGCGGGGCGAAGATGTTGGTGTAGACCGGCACGATCGGCAGGTCGGCCTCGGGCCGCAGCGTGATGATCGGGCAGGTGATGCTGTGGTCGATCCGCAGCTCGTTGGAGAACGCCAGGTCGAAGTCCCGGTCCAGCCCGTCGCGCAGCAGGTGCGCGGCGAGCTCCTCCTGCCCGGGCAGCCGCATCTTCGGCAGCCCGAACTCGCGCTCCTCGTTGTGCCAGTTGGCGTCGAAGAACGGGGCCTTGCCCACCAGGAACTGCGGCATGTTGTCCAGCCACAGCTGGTGGAAGTGGTCGCTGCCGACCATCACCAGGACGTCGGGCCGGGCCGCGGTGAGCGTCTCCCGGAAGGACTCGATCTTCGCGATCCACTCCGCCGCGAACGGCGGCCGCTCGGCCTCGGGCATGGTCGAGGTCTTGTAGTAGAACGGGTGGTGGGTGGACGCGACGACGGCGCAGACCTCAGCCACGGGGGCCCCTCTCGTACGGGTCGGGGTCGACCGAGCGGTTGTTCAGGTCGACGGACAGGAAGACGTCGTTGGCGACGGGGTGCCGAAGCTCCTCGGCCAGCTGGCCGATCAGCCCGGCGGTGCGGGCCAGCAGGGCGAACCCGCGCAGCAGCTCCAGCGGCAGGCCGAGGTCGGCGAGCGCTGCGCCGCAGACGCCGGCGCCGTTGAGCGGCAGCGTCTTGCCCAGCACCTGCGGGTGCACCCGGCCGATCGCGGCGAACAGCGACAGGTGCGGGCCGACCAGGCCCTCCTCGGTGGCGATCTCGAACAGCCGGGGGGTGCGCGGGTCGCCGTCCTTGTGCACGTGGTGGCCCAGGCCAGGCACGAAGCGCTTGGCCTCCCGCTCGCGCTGCACGACGGTGAGGGCCAGGGCGTCCCAGCCGGCGTCGTCGGTGGGCAGGGTGTCCTGGGCGACGAGGACGTCGTCCAGGAACCGGCCGCAGTCCTCGGTGACGCCGAGGAACCGCGAGCCACCGCCGAGCAGGCCGGCGGCCAGCGCGCCCTGCACCGAGTCCGGCGCGGACAGGTAGGTCAGCCGGGTGACGATCGCGGTCGGGGTGAACCCGTGGTCGGCCAGGGCGGCCAGCACCGACTCGAACACCCGGGTCTCGCCCGGGGTGGGACGGCGCTGCGTGGCCAACCAGAAGGCCAGCTCGCCGAAGCCGACGGTGCCCATGACGTCGCGGGCCAGGTCGGTGCCCAGCAGCGTGATCGTCTCCCGGGTGGAGGCACCCAGCGCGGTCTCGTAGCGGCGCGGCTCAGTCATCGGAGGCCGAGTCGTCGGAGGACAGCCAGGCGCGGATCTCGGCGCCGTGCTCGTCCAGGCCGGGCGGGGGCAGCCGGTAGGAGGCGGCGGAGGCGGAGAAGGTGATCGGGTTGCGGATCGACGGGATGCCGCCGACCTCGACCACCGGGTCCAGCCCGACCTCCTCGGCGAAGGCGACCCCGGCGTCCACGGTGTTGATCGGCCCGCACGGCACCCCGGCGGCGATGATCTCGCGGAACCACTCCTGCTTGCCCTTGCGGGACAGCTGCTCGACCAGCAGCGGCCGCAGCTCGTCGCGGTTCGCCGTCCGGTCCTCGTTGCGGGCGAAGCGCGGGTCGTCGGCCAGCTCGGGGACGCCGAGCACCTCGACCAGCTTGCGGAACTGGCCGTTGTTGCCGGCGGTGATGATCAGCTCGCCGTCGGCGCACTGCAGCGGCTCGTAGGGGAACAGCGAGGGGTGGCTGTTGCCCATCCGGAACGGCACGGTGCCCCCGGCGACGGCGGCCGAGGTCTGGTTGACCATCCCGGACAGCGCGGAGGACAGCAGGTTGACCTCGACGTGCTGGCCGACCCCGGTCTCGTGCCGCAGGTTGAGCGCGCACAGCACGCCGATGGTGGCGTGCAGCCCGGCCATCACGTCGAACACGGCGACGCCGGCCCGGTAGGGCTCGCCGTCGGTGGGCCCGGTGAGCGACATCAGCCCGGAGATGGCCTGCACGATGAGGTCGTAGCCGGGCAGCGCGGCCCCGCCCGGGCCGCTGCCGAAGCCGGAGATCGAGGCGTAGACGACGCGGGGGTTGGTGGCGGCGACGGTGTCGTAGTCCAGGCCGAAGCGGGCCAGGCCGCCGGGCTTGAAGTTCTCCACCACCACGTCGGCGCGGCGGGCCAGCTCCTGGGCCGCGGCCACGTCGGTCGGGTCCTTGAGGTCCAGGGCGACCGAGCGCTTGTTGCGGTTGACGCCCAGGTAGTACGTGGCCACGTCGTCGCGGACCGGGGGCGCCCAGGTGCGGGTGTCGTCGCCGGCCGGGCCCTCGACCTTGACCACCTCGGCGCCCAGGTCGGCCAGCAGCATGGTGGCGTAGGGGCCGGCCAGGATGCGGGAGAAGTCGGCGACCAGGAGCCCGGCCAGCGGGCCGGTCGGTGCGGGGTCGGTCATCGGGTCGGAGCACTCCTCGACGTCGGCGGACAGCTGTCCGGTGTGACCGGCACCGCAGTCTCACCACCGCGGGGCCAGCATGTCAACCGGGAACGAGCCCTCTTGACAGGTGGTGCCCGTCACGTCCAGGGTGACGCTGACCGTTCTGCGGACACCTGTCCGCT
The DNA here is from genome assembly GCF_037083865.1 of Klenkia terrae. NCBI lineage: Bacteria > Bacillati > Actinomycetota > Actinomycetes > Geodermatophilales > Geodermatophilaceae > Klenkia > Klenkia terrae. The sequence continues at coordinate 48,336 of NZ_JBAPLV010000012.1, forward strand.
GCTATCCCGAGGAGACGACGATGTCCACCCCCGACGCCCGCCCGTTGGTGCTCCGCGGCGGCACCGTGCTGACCATGGACGACGCGCACACCGTCCTCCCGCGGGGCGACGTCCTCGTCGTCGACGGCAAGATCGCGGCGGTGGGCGAGCGGCTCGACGTCCCCGAGGGCACGCAGGAGGTCGACGCCACCGGCGGAGTCGTCATGCCCGGCATGGTCGACACCCACCGGCACATGTGGCAGACCGCGATGCGCGGCTACGGCGCCGACTGGACCCTCACCCAGTACTTCGTCTGGTACTACCTCGAGCACGGCAAGACCTTCCGCCCCGAGGACGTGCACGCCGGCAACCTGCTCAGCGCCTGGGAGGGCCTGGAGGCCGGGGTCACCACGACGGTGGACTGGAGCCACGGCCTGCAGAGCGTGGACCACGCCGAGGCCGCCGCCGACGCGCTGCTCGCCGTCCCCGGCCGGTTCGTGCTGGCCTACGGCAACATCCAGGCCGGCCCCTGGGAGTGGACCGCCGACCCGGCCGTGCAGGCCTTCCTGAAGCGCCGGGCCGACGAGGGCAAGCTCGGGCTGCAGCTGGCCTTCGACGTCACCGGCGACCCGGCGTTCCCGGAGAAGGCCGCCTTCGAGGTGGCCCGCGAGCTGGGCCTGCCGGTCACCACGCACGCCGGCGTCTGGGGTGCGACCTCCGACGCCTCGATCCAGCTCATGCACGACGCCGGGTTCATGACGCCGGAGACCGTCTACGTGCACGCCGCCTCGCTGAGCACCGACAGCTACCACCGGATCGCCGCGTCCGGCGGCTCGGTGTCGGTGTCCACCGAGAGCGAGCAGAGCGCCGGCCAGGGCTACCCGCCCACCTGGCAGGTCCGCAAGCACGGCATCCCGGTCTCGCTGTCGATGGACACCAGCGTCTGGTGGTCGGCGGACCTGTTCTCCGCCATGCGCACCACGCTGGGCGCCGACCGGTCGCGCGAGCACCTGGAGGCCCACGTCGAGGGCAACACCGTCACCCAGGTGCACCTGCGGGCCGAGCAGGTCGTCGAGTGGGCCACCCGCGGCGGCGCCCGCGCGCTGGGCCGGGACGACCTGGGCTCGCTGGAGCCGGGCAAGACCGCCGACGTCGTGCTGATCAAGAACGACGCCTCGCCGGTCTCGTTCCCGCTGCTCAACCCCTACGGCCACGTGGCCTTCCAGGCCCAGCGCGGCGACGTGCACACCGTGCTGGTGGGCGGCCGGGTCGTGAAGAGCGAGGGCCGGCTGGTCGGCTACGACGGGGCCGCCGTCCGCTCGGCCGTGGAGAGCACCGTGGAGCACCTGCGCGGCGCCATGGGCGAGGAGACGTGGCAGGCCGGCATGAACCCGGCGATGCCCGAGGACGGCGACGACGTCCTGGACAACCCGTACACCTACACCGACTACAAGAGCGAGGACACCCACGGCGCCCGGGGCTCGCTGTTCGGCGACTGATGGCCGGCCGCGGGCACGGCCCGGACTTCGTCGAGGCGCTGGCCCGGGGGCTCGACGTCCTCCGGGTGTTCTCCGCCGACCGGCCGGTGCTGTCGCTGTCGGAGGTGGCCGGGGCGGCCGAGCTGGCCCGGCCGACCGCCCGCCGGCTGCTGCTGACCCTGGAGGAGCTGGGGTACGTGGCCGCGGCGGACGGCGGCTACCGGCTGACGCCCAAGGTGCTGTCGCTGGGGATGGCCTACATCGGGTCGCTGGGCCTGTGGGACATCGCCCGGCCGCACCTGGAGGCGTTGGTGGCGCGCACGGGGGAGTCCTCGTCGATGGCCCAGCTCGACGGGTCCGACATCGTCTACGTCGCCCGGGTCGCCGTGCCGAAGCTGATCACCCTCCGGGTGGAGATCGGCACCCGGTTCCCGGCGGTGCAGACCTCCCAGGGCAAGGTGCTGCTCGCCGCGCTGGACGGCGACGACCTCGCCGCCGCGCTCACTGAGCCCTCCCGCTCGGGCCTGCCGCGCTACATCGGCCGGAGCGCGGAGCAGCTGCACGACGAGCTGGCCGAGGTCCGGGCGCGGGGCTGGGCGCTGGCCGACGAGGAGCTGGCACCCGGCGTGCGGTCGGTCGCCGTCCCGGTGCGGGACGGCACCGGGGCGGTGCGGGCGGCGGCCAACGTCACCGTGCACGCCGCGGAGACCGGCCGGGAGACCCTGCTGGAGGAGCACCTTCCGCTGCTGCTGCGCACGGCGGGGGAGATCAGCGGCGAGTGGGCGGCCTGGCAGCGGCGGCCGCACAGCACGGTTCAGCGCGCGACGTCGGTGTCCGTCGCCACCTGAGCCAGGAACCGGCCGACCGCCGTCGGGTCCTGGCTGCGCTCCCAGCCCAGCGTGGAGGGCCGCTGCGCGCGGTCGTGCCAGAAGTGCGGTGCCCGGGACGACGGCCGGGTGGCGACCAGCCAGACGGTGGTGTCCGCGCCGTCCTCGGGGGTGCGCAGCAGCGGGGCCATCACCTTGCCGAAGCCCGGGATGGACGCCGTGACGCCGTCGGTGGCCACCCAGCCCGGGTGTGTCGAGTAGACGCCGACCCGTCGGCCGGCCAGCCGCTGCGCCCAGTCCGCGGCCAGCACGACCTGCATGCGCTTGGTGCGGGCGTAGGCGCGCACCCCGCTGTACTCGCCCTGCGTGAACTCCAGGTCGTCGTCGCGCAGGCCGGCGCCGTACATGCCGCCGGAGGACATCCAGACCACCGCGGACGCGCCGTCGACCAGGGTGTCGGCCAGCAGGGCGGTCATCAGGTGCGGGCCCAGCACGTGGACGGCGAGGGTGAGCTCGTGGCCCTGCGCGGTCTCCGAGCGCTCCGGCGGCAGCGCGCCGGCGTTGTGCACCAGGCCGTGCAGCGCGTCCACCCGGCCGGTGAAGTCCGCCGCCCAGGCCCGGACGGCGGCCAGGTCGCCCACGTCGCAGACCTCGGCCACCACGTCCGCGCCCCGGTTCTCCGCGGTCAGCCGGGCCACCAGGTCGTCGGTCTTCGCGCGGTTGCGGCCCAGCACGTGCACGGTGGCGCCCAGGTCGAGCAGGCCCTCGGCGATCGCCGTCCCGATGCCCGAGGTCGCCCCGGTGACCAGCACCCGCTTCCCGGCCATCGAGCCCGGCGCCGGGTCGGCCGGCCACCAGCGGCGGCGCAGCGCCGGCCCGAGCTTGCTGTAGCCGGGGACCACCGCCCGGTCGAGGAGGGCGTCGGCGATCCGGGTCAGCGGGGTGGCGGGCACCGGCACATGCTGGCAGCTACCCGGCGGGGCGGCGCAGGGTGCACAGCTGGGCGACCCGGCCGACCGGACCGGCGTCGTCGTGCAGCACGGTCGCGGTCAGCCCGTGCCCGCCCGGCCCCCAGCTGACCGCGGTGTCCATGCCCACCCACGGACCGGTCGGCTCCCGGAACAGGTGCGCGGTCAGGTCGACGTTCGGGTAGAACCACCCGCGCCGCTCCGGGCCCTGCACCAGGCCGTTGGCGGTGTCGGCCAGCGTGAGGAACCGGGCCAGCCCGCCGACCTCCTCGCCCTCGACGAGGTCCTGCCGCGACCGCAGCCACGCCTGGGCCCGACCCGGCGCGACGTCGCGGTGCCGCAGCTCCAGCGAGGCGATGTAGCCCCCGGGCCAGCCCACGCTCATGTCCCACGCCGGCAGCTCGTCCCGGGCGGGCAGGGCCGGCTCGGCCGACGACGCCACCTCGGCGGTGTCCGCCCCGGCCAGCCGCCAGGCCCGCGCCCGGACGACGTCCCGGCCGGCCCAGGTGACCGTCGCCTCGACCAGCTCGATCGTCCTGCCCGGCCGCACCGTCGCCACGGTCACCTCGACCTCGTCGACGCCGATCACGCCGAGGATGTCCACGGCCAGCCGCTGCACGGGCGCCCCGCCGCCGGCGGTCACCAGGCAGTGCGTGACCAGCCCGATCGTCGGGGCGATGTGCTGCTCGGCGGGGTTCCAGCCGCCGCCGGTGTGCTCGGTCGCGCGGAACCGGCCGCCGCCGTCGGGTGCGGTGCTCAGCCGCTGGAAGTACGCCACGTCGTCCGATCCTGCCCGGCGCCACACTGGGGACCGTGACCACCATCCCCGCCCTGGGCATCGCCGAGGCGGCGCAGCGCTCGGGCCTGACCCCCCACACGCTGCGCTACTACGAGCGCGACGGGCTGCTGCTGGCCGCCGTGGACCGGGACGCCGGGGGCCGCCGGCGCTACACCGAGCGGGACCTGGAGTGGCTGGCCATGCTCGCGGCGCTGCGGGCCACCGGCATGCCGATCCGCGACGTCCGCCGCTACGCCGCCCTGGTCCGCGGCGGGGCCGGGTCGGAGGCCGAGCGGCTGGCCCTGCTGCAGGACCACCGCGACCGGGTGCAGGCCCAGCTGGCCGAGACCGCCCGGCACCTGGACGCCATCGACGCCAAGGTCGACCGGTACCGGGCCCAGCTGTCGAGTTGACTTCGAGCGCGCTCGAAGGAGTTGGCTGGGAGCCATGACCTCGACCCCCACCCCTCTCGGCTCCCGCACCCTCGGCACCGGCCCCGCCGGCCTCACCGTCTCCACCCTCGGCCTGGGCTGCATGGGCATGAGCGAGTTCTACGGCGCCCCCGACGAGCAGGCCGGGCTGGACACCATCGCCCGCGCCCTGGACCTCGGCGTCACGTTCCTGGACACCGCCGACATGTACGGCCCGTTCACCAACGAGCGGCTGGTCGGCCGGGCGATCGCCGGCCGCCGCGACGAGGTGCAGCTGGCCACCAAGTTCGGCAACAAGCGCGGCGAGGACGGCTCCCGGCTGGGCATCGACGGCTCCCCGGAGTACGTCCGGTCGGCCTGCGACGCCTCGCTGCAGCGCCTGGGCGTGGACACCATCGACCTCTACTACCAGCACCGGGTCGACCCCACCGTGCCGATCGAGGACACCGTCGGCGCGATGGCCGAGCTGGTCACCGCGGGCAAGGTGCGCTTCCTCGGGCTCTCGGAGGCCTCCGCGGAGACCATCCGCCGGGCGCACGCGGTGCACCCGGTCACCGCGGTCCAGACCGAGTACTCGCTGTTCACCCGCGACCTGGAGGACGACGTCCTGCCGGTGCTCCGCGAGCTCGGGATCGGCCTGGTGCCCTACTCGCCCCTGGGCCGCGGTCTGCTCACCGGCGCGGTCACCCAGACCCCGGCGCAGGGCGACAGCCGGGCCAGCGGCTACTTCCCGCGCTTCGAGGGCGAGGCGCTGGCGGCCAACCTGGTTCTCGTCGACCGGGTCCGCGAGCTGGCCGCCGAGGTGGGCTGCACCCCGGGTCAGCTGGCCCTGGCCTGGGTGCTCGCGCAGGGGCAGGACGTCGCCCCGATCCCGGGCACCAAGCGGGTCCGCTACCTGGAGGAGAACGTGGCCGCGGCCGGCGTCCGGCTCGACGACGCGGCGCTGACCAGGCTCTCCGAGGCCGTGCCCCGCGACGCGGTGGCCGGCGACCGGTACGGCGACATGTCCTCCATCGACCGCTGAGCAGGTCCGGTGGGTACCCGAGGTGTCGTCTTTCCCCCACCCGGGTACCCACCGGCGCCCCCCTCGTGCACCATCCGGACTAGAATGTCGGAGGCCGATGCTTCAGCCGCCCGGCCTCCGACCACCCGTCCCTCACGTGGGCGGCCTGTGCCGCCCATCCGTGGGCGGCCTCTCCGCCAGGACCGATGTGTCCTCGCGACGCCGCACGACATCCTCAGGAGAGGCGAGATGAGCACGACAGTCGCCGACAGCACCACCGCCAAGACCCCCCGCAAGAAGGCCGCCGCGGGCGCCCGCAAGGCCCGGTCCACCGACGGCGAGTCGGTGCAGATCGCCCCCGCGCCCGACGCCGACGCCGAGCTCGACGACGACACCGACGTCGCGGACGAGCCGGCCGTCCCGGCCGCCGCCTCGACGTCCTTCGAGTGGGACGAGGAGGAGTCGCTCGCCCTGCAGAAGGCCCGCAAGGACGCCGAGCTGGCCACCTCGACCGACGCCGTCCGCGCCTACCTCAAGCTGATCGGCCGCGTCGCGCTGCTGACCGCCGAGCAGGAGGTCGACCTCGCCCGCCGCGTCGAGGCCGGGCTCTACGCCGCGCACAAGCTCGCCGAGAGCGACGCCAAGTTCACGCCCACCATGCGCCGCGACCTCAACTGGGTCGTCCGCGACGGCGAGCGCGCCAAGACCCACCTGCTCGAGGCCAACCTCCGCCTGGTGGTCTCGCTGGCCAAGCGCTACACCGGCCGCGGCATGGCGTTCCTGGACCTGATCCAGGAGGGCAACCTGGGCCTGATCCGTGCGGTCGAGAAGTTCGACTACACCAAGGGCTTCAAGTTCTCGACCTACGCGACGTGGTGGATCCGCCAGGCGATCACCCGCGCGATGGCCGACCAGGCGCGCACCATCCGCATCCCGGTGCACATGGTCGAGGTCATCAACAAGCTCGGCCGCATACAGCGTGAGCTGCTCCAGGAGCTGGGCCGCGAGGCCACCCCCGAGGAGCTGGCCAAGGAGATGGACATCACCCCGGACAAGGTGCTGGAGATCCAGCAGTACGCCCGGGAGCCCATCTCGCTGGACCAGACCATCGGCGACGAGGGCGACAGCCAGCTCGGTGACTTCATCGAGGACTCCGAGGCCGTCGTGGCCGTCGAGGCCGTGTCCTACGGCTTCATGCAGGAGCAGCTGACCTCGGTGCTGCAGACGCTGTCCGAGCGCGAGGCCGGCGTGGTCCGGCTGCGCTTCGGCCTGTCCGACGGCACCCCGCGGACGCTGGACGAGATCGGCCAGGTCTACGGCGTGACCCGCGAGCGGATCCGCCAGATCGAGTCCAAGACGATGTCCAAGCTGCGCCACCCGTCCCGGTCGCAGGTCCTCCGGGACTACCTGGACTGAGCGACGTACCTCAGCGGCCCGGAACCGACTCGGTCCCGGGCCGCTGGCGTACGGAGACCAGGACGACCCCGGCGACGGCGGCCGTCGCCGCGCAGACCGCCCACACGGTGAGGTAGCCCGACAGCGGGGCCGCGCCGGCCGTGGGGTCGTCGATGCCGCCGGTGGCGGCCAGGGCGACCGCGAAGACCGCCGAGGCGATCGCGCCGCCGATGGTCTTGGTGGTGTTGGTCATCCCGGCGGCGAACCCGGTCCGGTCGGCCGGGGCGGCGGCCACCGCGGCCGTCGGCAGCGCGGCCACCAGCAGGCCCGAGCCCACGCCGGCCACGCCCATGTTGGTCAGCGCCTGCGCCGCGGTGTCGTGGAACGGCAGCCACAGGGCGTACCCGACGGCGACCGTGGCGCAGCCCGCGGCCATCGCGCCCCGGGTGCCCAGCGCGCGGGCGACCAGCGGCAGCAGCAGCGCGCCGGCGAGCAGGGTGAGCACGTAGAGCCCGATCAGCACCGAGACGAACGACGCGGCTGCACCCAGGCCGTACCCGGTCACCGCGGGGTCGGCCCGGGCGAACGTGGACAGCGGCACCTGGGCGCCCAGCACGGACATGCCGAACAGGAACGCGGTGAGCTGGATCGGCCACTGCCCCGGCGCGGCCAGCACCGGCACGTCGACCAGCGGCTCGGCCTGCAGGGCCTCCACCCGGACCAGCAGCACCAGGGTGGCCAGCCCCGCGGCGACCAGGAGCCAGGGCAGCACGGCGCCGGGCCCGAGCAGCCGGACGGCGACCAGCCCGGCCATCACCAGCAGCAGCGCGGTCGTCAGCAGGGCCAGGCCGGGTAGGTCCAGGCGACCCGGTGCCCGGGCCCTGTCCGGTTCGATGCCGAACCGCACCACGGCCAGGCACAGGGTGACGACGACGGCCGGCAGGGCCAGCAGCACCGGGACCGGCAGCACGGTCACCAGCGCCCCGCTGCTCAGCGCGCCGACCAGCACACCCACCTGCAGGAAGGCGACCAGCGTGCCCGCCGCCCGACGGGTGCGCCGGTCGTCGGCGGCCGCGCGGCGGTGCACGACCGCCACCTCCAGCGGCAGCCAGACCACGTAGGCGCCCTGCAGCGCCGAGCCCACGACGAACACGCCGAACCCGGCCGCGCCGGTGGTCGGGGCCAGCGCCATCACCCACGTGCCGAGGGCGGTGACCGCGGTGGACACCAGCAGCACCCGCCGGTGGCCGTGCAGGTCGGCCAGCCGAGCCAGCACCGGGACCAGCAGCGCCGAGGCCACCAGTTGGGCGGCCTCGAACCAGTTCACGTCGCCGTCGCCGATGCCCAGCGCGCGGGCGACGTCGGTGAAGACCGGCGTGTAGAAGCCCTGCAGCACGCCGCTGGCCACCTCGACCACCGAGAGGGCGCCGACGATCGCGAACAGGGTCTGCGCGCCCGGGCGGGTCACGGTGCTCATGCCGGCAGCTCCTCGACCAGGCGGCGGTACCAGTCGACCCCGGCCAGCAGATCGGCGACGCCGATCCGCTCGTCGGCGGCGTGGATGGTCGCCCGCTGGTCCTTCGTCATCCGGAACGGGGTGAACCGGTAGACCCGGTCGCACAGGCCGGTGAAGAAGCGGGCGTCGGTGGCGGCCATCATCACGTAGGGCGTGGGGACGGCGTCCGGGAACAGCTCGCCGGTGATCCGCTCCAGCAGCGCGAACGCGCCGTCGTCCCAGGGCGAGACCGGGCTGGGCTCGTTGCGCTCCACGACCTCGACGCGGATGCCGGGCCCGACGGTGCGGCGCACGTGGTCCAGCACGCCGTCCACGGTGTCGCCGACCATCACCCGCATGTTCACCCCGGCTCGGGCGGTGGAGGCGATCACGTTGAGGGCGGGGGAGCCGGACAGCGTGGTGACCGCGACCGTCGTCCGGACCATGGCGGCGGCCTCGGCGCCGGCGGCCCGCAGCACCCGGGTGAGCACGGGGGCCAGCCGGTCGGCCCGGCCGAGCACCGGGCGCAGCGGCGCGGGCAGGTGCGGGGCGAGCCGGCGGAGCAGCTCCAGCGTCGGGGCGGGGGCGCGCAGCGGCAGCGGCGCCTTCTCCAGCGCGGTGATCGCCGCGGCCAGCCGGGCGGTCGGCCCGCCGCGGGCGGGGGTGGAGGCGTGGCCCCCGGCGCCCTCGGCGACCAGCTCGACCGACGTGACGCCCTTCTCGGTCACCCCGACGACGGCCAGCGGGGCCCGCACCAGCGGGAAGGCGTCGGCGGCGACCGCGCCGCCCTCGTCGAGCACGAACCAGGGCGCGACGCCGCGCCGGCGCAGCTCGTCGACCGCGTCGGTGGCGGTGGTGCCGGACACCTCCTCGGTCGAACCGAAGGACAGCCACACGTCGCGGGCGGGGACGAAGCCGCGCTCCAGCAGCTGCTCGACCGCGGCGCAGATGCCCACCACGGCGCCCTTGTCGTCCAGCGTGCCGCGGCCCCACACCATGCCGTCGTGGATCTCCGCGCCGAAGGCGGGGTGCGTCCAGGCGCCCTCGACCGGGACGACGTCCAGGTGCGCCATCAGGACGACGGGACCGGCATCGGTCCGGCCGGGCCAGCGGACCAGCACCGCGTGCGGCTCGATCTCGATCCGCTCCAGCTCGTGCAGCCGCGGGAAGTGCTCGGCCAGCGCCGCCCGCAGCGCGACGAACGGCGCCGGGTCGGTGCGGGCCGGGTCGCGCTCGGCGACGGTGGGCTGGCGGACGAGGTCCTGCAGCGCTCGGACGGCGGGGTGCTCGCTCACGCGCGGGATGCTGTCACGCGCGGGCGACATCACGTGACGAATCGCCCGTGATTCCTTGGTCGGAGCTGTGCAGGTGGTTACCGTGGTGCCGTCGCCCCGCAGGGGTGACGCCGTCGAGTCGCCCGCGAGGGCGAGCCGGGGACCCATCGCAGTTCTGGGGTGCATCCCGCTGCTGGTCGAACGTGACCGGCAGGGGGTAGGGCGACTTCCCGCCCGAACCCGTCAGCTAACTCGGTAGGCGGCCACTGGAAGACATCGGAGTTCCGCCGGATGGCGTCCCCCCGTGCGCGGCACCACCGCGCTCCCTCCCGTCGGCACCGCCCGGCGATGTACCTCGGCGTCACCGCCGCCGGCGCCGTCCTGGCCAACGTGCTGGTCGGTGCTGCCCCCGCGGCCCCCGTCGCCGTGGCCGAGCCGGCCAGCGTCGCCGCGGAGCTGGGCCTGACCGCCCAGACCTCCCCGGACCTCGGCCAGCTGGCCGACCTGGCCGCCAGCCGCAGCACGCGTGAGGACCAGCAGGTCGCCGCCGCCGCCGCGCAGGCTGCCACCGACCAGGCCGTGCTCGACCAGCAGGCCGCCGCCGCGGCCGAGGCCGCCGCCGCGGTGGCCGCTGCCGCCGAGGCCGCCACGGCCGCAGCCGCAGCCCAGGCAGCGGAGTCGGCGGCCGAAGCATCGGTGTCGACGGCCGCCGTCGCAGGCGTTGCGCAGATCACGAACTCCGCGGGCCCGGTCCGCCCGGTGACCCAGGCCGCGGCCGACGCCGTGGTGAGCAACGTCCCGGGTGCCGGGGCCATCACCATCGGCGGTACCCGGGCCAGCGCCACCGACCCGGGAGGTCACCCGTCCGGTCTCGCGCTGGACTACATGGTGCTCGGCGACGAGGACCTGGGGAACGCCCTCATCGACTACCAGATCGCCAACTGGTCGGAACTCGGGGTCGAGTACCTCATCTACCAGCGTCGGATCCTGTCCTCACCCGGTGGGTCCTGGGTGGCGATGGAGGACCGGGGCGGGGTCACCGCCAACCACGAGGACCACGTGCACGTGAACTACCGCTGACTCACGTCCCGCAGTAGGTGACGAACCCGCCGGCCGGGCCCGGCTCGGCGTAGCGGGCGAGGTCGGGGCGCTCGTCGAAGGGACGGCGGAGCACCTCGACCAGCCGCTCGACCGGGCCGAGGTCGCCGGCGGTGGCGGCGTCCAGCGCCTCCTCGACCAGGTGGTTGCGCGGCACGTACACCGGGTTGACCCGGTCCATGGCGTCCGCGTCGGGGCCGGCGGCCAGCCAGCGCGCGGCCCAGGCGTCGAACCCGGCCAGGTCCAGCACCAGCCGGCGGGCCGGCTCGGCGTCCCCGCGGGCCGCCGCGCCCAGCGCCCGGAAGAACCCGGTGTGGTCGGGGTGGTTCGCGTCCAGCAGCGCCTGCAGGTCGGTCACCAGCGCCGGGTCGGCGTCGGTGTCGACGTCCGGGCCGAGCCCGAGCTTGGCCCGCATCCCGGCGGCCCACGCCACCTCGTAGCGGGGCAGGAACGTCTCCAGCACCGCCACCGCGGTCGGGATGGCCTGCTCCGGGTCCTCGTGGATCAACGGCAGCAGGGCCTCGGCCAGCCGGGCCAGGTTCCACTGCGCGGCCAGCGGCTGGTTGCCGTAGCGGTACCGGCCACCGGAGTCGATCGAGCTGAACACGGTGTCGGCGTCGTGGGCGTCCAGGAAGGCGCACGGGCCGTAGTCGATCGTCTCGCCGGAGATCGTCATGTTGTCGGTGTTCATCACCCCGTGCACGAACCCGACCAGCATCCACCGGGCGAGCAGGTCGGCCTGGACGGCGACGACGTGCTCGTAGAGCGCCAGCGCCGGGTTGTCGGCGTCGGCGGCGGCCGGCACGTGCGCGGCGATCGCGTGGTCGGCCAGCCGGCGCAGCAGATCGACGTCCTCGGTGGCCCGCACCAGCTGGAAGGACCCCACCCGCAGGTGGCTCGAGGCGGTGCGGGCCAGCACGGCGCCGGGCTGCGGCGTCTCCCGCTGCACCGTCCGCCCGGTGGCCACCACGGCCAGCGAGCGGGTGGTGGGGATGCCCAGCGCGTGCATGGCGGTGCTGACCACGAACTCGCGCAGCATCGGGCCGACCACCGCGAGCCCGTCACCGCCCCGCGACCACGGGGTGCGCCCGGACCCCTTGAGGTGCAGGTCCAGCCCGGCGAGGTCGCCGAGCAGCAGCGCCCGGCCGTCGCCCAGCCGCGGGCTGTAGTTGCCGAACTGGTGGCCGGCGTACCCCTGCGCGACCGGCCGGGCGCCGTCCGGCACCTGCGTCCCGGTGAGGAACGCGAGGCCGGACGGCGACCGCAGCCACGCCGGGTCCAGCCCCAGGCCCGCGGCGACGCCCTCGTCGAGGGCCAGCAACCGCGGGTCCGGCGCCTCGTCGGCCTGCCAGGGGACGGACAGCTCCGGGAGGGCGTCGGCGAACCGGTGGCCGAGCTGGACGGTGGTCTGCGTGCTGCTCACCCCTCCGACGGTACGAGGCCCGGCTTCAGCTGCACCTTCTGCCAGCCCTCCTCCTTGGCCCGGAACTTGGCGTAGGCCTCCGGCGCCTGGCTGATGGGCAGGCGGTGGGAGGCGAAGGTGTCCACGCCCAGCGGGTCGTCGTCGGTGAGCAGCGGCATGATCTCGGGCACCCACCGCTTCACGTTGCACTGGCCCATGTGCAGGCCGAGCTGCTTGTCGAAGAGGGTGAGCATCGGGATCGGGTCGGCCGCACCGCCGTAGACGCCCGACAGCGAGATGGTGCCGCCGCGGCGGCAGATGTCGATCGCCGAGTACAGCGCGGCGAGCCGGTCGACGCCGGCGGCCTTCTGGATCGGGGCGGCCAGCGCGGAGGGCAGCAGCCCGGCCGCCTTCTGCACGAAGGTGGTCGCCGGGGAGCCGTGCGCCTCCATGCCGACGGCGTCCACGACGGAGTCCGGGCCGCGGCCGTCGGTCATGTCCCGGATGGCGTCGCCCAGGTCGTCCTCGTGCTCGCGCAGGTCGACCACCTCGATGCCGCGGGCCCGCACCCGGGCCAGCCGGTCGGGCACCAGGTCGACGCCGATCACCCGGTAGCCCTTGTGCTTGCCGATCCGGGCCGCGAAGTCGCCCACCGGGCCCAGGCCCAGCACGACCAGGGTGCCGCCGTCGGGCACCTTGGCGTACTCCACGGCCTGCCAGGCGGTGGGCAGGATGTCCGACAGGTAGGCGAACCGGTCGTCGGACGGGCCCTCGGGCAGCTTGATGTGGGTGAACTGCGCCTGCGGCACCCGCAGGAACTCGGCCTGCCCGCCGGGGACGGAGCCGTACATCGACGAGTAGCCGAACAGCGCGGCGCCCGAGCCCTGGTCGCGCACCTGGGTGGTCTCGCACTGGGTGTACAGCCCCTGGTTGCACATCCAGCAGTGCCCGCAGGAGATCTGGAACGGGATGGAGACCCGGTCGCCGACCCGCAGGTCGCCGGTCTCGCCGCCGACCTCGACCACCTCGCCCATGGTCTCGTGCCCCATCACGTCGCCCACGTTCATGAACGCCGCCAGGGGCTCGACCAGGTGCAGGTCCGAGCCGCAGATGTTCGTCGTCGTCACGCGGATGACCGCGTCCGTGGGCTGCTGGATGGTGGGGTCGGGGACCTCGTCCACCCGGATGTCGCCCTTGCCGTGCCAGGTCACTGCCTTCATCGCTGGTTCCTCTCGGGTCGTGCGCGCACCGCACCCGTGGTCTCCAGGCCGGAGTGACCACGGCGTCCTCCCCAGCGCGGAGGGGGGCCGAAACGGTCCCGTGCGCATGCGGGCAACTCCCAGGTCACGCACAGCCCACGCTGGGCCAGGCCGGGGACGGTGGTGCCCTGACCCGAGGAGACCTGATGCTCGCCCTGCTCGCCTTCGTGCTGCTGCTGTTCCAGCTCGTGCTGATCGCCCGCGTCGTCGTGGACTGGGTGGGCGTGCTCGCCCCGGCCAGCGGCGCCCGCCTCGGCGGTGCCCGCCGATTGGTGCACCGGGTGACCGAGCCGGTGATCGCCCCGGTGCGGCGGGTGCTCCCGCCCCTGCGGATCGGCGGGATGGGCATCGACCTTGCCTTCACCGTCGTCTTCCTGGGTGTCGTCGTCCTGCGGTCCGTGCTGCTCTCGCTCTAGGCGGTGAAGGGCGTGACCTCGTCCGGGGTCACGGTGAAGGGGTTCGCCCAGTCCGAGGTCGCGCCGGTGATCGGTGCGGCGTCGGTGACGACGGTGCAGGGCGGGCCCGGGTAGATGGCCAGCACCCGGGTCGGCGACGTGAGCTCCTCGGTGAGCTCGAGCAGTTCGCCGCGGCGCATGCGGCTCGTCGTCCTGGTGCCGGTCAGCTCCTCGCCGACCGCGGCCACCCAGCGGGCGCCGTCCAGCTCGAAGGTCACGGCGGCGACCCGTCGGCCGGGCGGGGCCGGCTCGACCGCGGCGAACTCGGCGAGCGCCTCGTAGAGCCGCTCGGCCTGGTCGGGGTCGGCGGCGCGGGGCAGGAAGAAGGCAGGCACGACGGCAGTCTGACCGGGTGCACCGACAGTCCCGGGCGCGCTAGCGTCCCGTCCGTGCACCGGTTGACGGTCGAGGAGGCCCGGCAGGTCGCCGTCCGCGCCCAGCTGCTGGACGCCGACCGACCGCCCGGGCTGCTGGACGTCGTCGACCGGCTGGCCCTCCTGCAGCTCGACCCGACCGCCGCGGTGGCACCGAGCGCCGACCTGGTGCTGTGGACCCGGCTCGGCGCGGCCTACGACCCGGCGGACCTGCAGCAGGCGCTGGACGTCGACCGCACCCTGTTCGAGATGCACGCCACCGTGCGGCCGATGGCCGACCTGCGGCTGTTCCGTGCGCGGATGGAGCGGGCGCCGGCCTACCGGCAGCCCCGGGAGTGGCTGGCCGCCAACCAGTCCTTCGCCGCCGACGTGCTGGCCCGGCTACGGGACGACGGACCGCTGCTGTCCAAGGAGATCGCCGACACGGCCGAGGTGCCCTGGGCGTCGACCGGGTGGACCGGCGCCCGCAACGTGACCCAGATGCTCGAGGTGCTGTGCGGTCGCGGCCAGGTCGCGATCAGCGGCCGGCGCGAGAAGCAGCGGCTGTGGGACCTGGCCGAGCGGGTGTACCCGGCGGACGTGGAGGTGCTGGCGTTCGACGAGGCCGAGCGCGAGCGGGACCGGCGCCGGCTGCGGGCACTGGGCATCGCGCGGGCGAAGACCGACCAGTCCTCGGTCGAGGCCAACGACGTGGGCGAGGCCGGGGAGCCGGCGGTGGTCGACGGCGTGCCGGGGGAGTGGCGGGTGGACCCCGCCCAGCTCGACCGGCCCTGGACCGGTCGGACGGCGGTGCTGTCGCCGTTCGACCGGCTGGTGCACGACCGCCGCCGAGCCCTGGAGCTCTTCGGCTTCGAGTACACGCTGGAGATGTACAAGCCCGCGGCGAAGCGACGGTGGGGCTACTTCGCGCTGCCGGTGCTGCACGGGGACCGGTTGGTCGGCAAGGTCGACGCGGCCGCCGACCGCAAGGCCGGGACGTTCACGGTGGCCGCCGTCCACGAGGACGTGCCGTTCACCCCCGACGTCGCCGACGCCGTGGACGCCGAGCTGGCCGCGCTCGCCGGCTGGCTCGGTCTGGAGCTGCGCCGCTAGCGCGTCGCGAGGTCGGCCAGGATGTCGAGCTGGGTCTGCCAGACCGGGGACGACGGGTCGATGAGCACGAAGTGGTCGCCCTCGACCTCGGTCAGGGTGGCGTCCGCACCGGCTGCCTGGGCCGCGTCGACGTAGGCCACGGACTGGGACAGCGGCACGTTGCCGTCGTCCCGGCCGTGCACGCACCGCACCGGGACGGCGAGCGGGATCTGCTGCAGCGGGTCGACCGACGCGTCCGGCGGGCCGCCCACGAAGTCCTGGACGGCGCCGGCGCCGAGCCGGTCGGCCGCCGCCGTCCGCAGGTCCAGCACGCCGGCCTGCGACACCACCCCGGTCAGCGGGACGGCGGCACCCTGCCGGCCGGCCGCCCAGACGGCCAGGTGGCCGCCCGCCGAGTGGCCCAGGCCGAGCACGGTGGTCAGGTCCAGGCCGGTGCCGGCGAGGGCGTCGATGCCGGCCGCGACGTCGTCCAGCGTGGCGGGGACCCCGCCCCCGTCGCCCACCCGGCGGTACTCCAGGTTCCAGGCGGCCCAGCCCTCGGCGGCCAGCGAGTCCGCCAGCGGCGTGCCCAGCGTGGCGTCGTACTGCGACCGCCAGAAGCCGCCGTGCACCACCACGACGACCCCGCGCGGGGTGCCCTCGGGCCGGTGCAGGTCCGCCCACTGGCTGGGGTCGTCGCCGTAGCGGATGCGGGTGGTGCCCCCGGGGGCGGCGGGCGGGGGCGAGGAGCAGCCGGCGGTCACCGCGCCGAGTGTGCCCCAGGCGGCGAGGTGCAGCAGGGCGCGTCGTCCGAGGGTCAGCACGCCCTGCGTTCGCGCCGTGGCCCGCGCGCGGACGTGCCCCGGAGCCGACCTGTGCGCGGGTCGGTAGTCTTGTGCACCTGGGCCCGGACGGGACCGGCGGCAGCGGTCCGCCCGGTGGACGGTCCGCCCAGTGGACGGAACTGCCGGTCACCGGTGGCGCTCCACCGTTCCCCGCCGCGACGGCGGGTCAGCGGTGCGACGCCGCCCGCCGGGGACCACGGGCGGCCGACGTGCGCAGCACGCCGGGCCGCCGGGACCGCGCACGAGCGCGGCGCACCGCGGGCAGCGACCCGTACGTCGGAGGAGGAGCACGTGGCTCGAACAGGCCAGCGCCGGGACGGTGCACGGCGCACCGCCGGGCGGCACGGGCAGCGTGCCCGCACCACCGACCTCGTCGGCGAGCTCGCCCGCGCGGTGCGCGACGTCGAGGCAGCGGCCAAGCGCGGCCGGGTCACGCCGTCCGTGCGGGCGACGTTCCAGGCGGTGGCGCTGCTGCTGCGTGAGGAGCGGGCCCGCGTCCGGGCGGCGGCGATGAGCGACAGCCAGCGCGGCGACCAGCTCAAGCGGCTGGAGGGCATCGCGACGATCCTGGCGACCACCGCCGTCCGCGACTCCGGGCTGCTGGCGCTGCTGGGCGAGGACGCCGTGGTGTCCGACGCCGCCCGTCGGACGGCCCGGGAGATCAAGGCCGCGCTGGGCGTGGAGCCCGAGCCGGAGGAGGAGCCGGAGCCGGTGGCCACCGCACCGGTGGAGGCGCCGCGACGGGTCGTGCCGCAGTCGGTGGTGTCCCGGCAGCTGGCCAACCCCTTCCTGGCGCCGGACTACGACGCCGCGGCCACCCAGCGCGGCCCGCGGGCCGGTCGGCTGGCGGGCTGGGAGCTGATGGGGCCGCTGCTGGCCTCCTTCGAGCGGGCCAGCGGGGGAGCGCCGGCGTGCATGCCGCTGCCGTTCCCGACCCAGCGGTTCACCCCGGCGGGGCTGGAGCTCATGCCGCACCAGGGCCAGCTGGTCGCCTCGGTCGCCGAGGGGCACCGCAGCTTCCTGCTCGCCGACGAGCCGGGCCTGGGCAAGACCGCGCAGGCGCTGCTGGCCGCCGAGGCCGCGATGGCCTACCCGCTGCTGGTGGTCGTGCCCAACGTGGTCAAGACCAACTGGGCCCGCGAGGCCGCGGTGTGGACGCCGCACCGCCCGGCGACGGTGGTGCAGGGCGACGGGGACAACGTCGACGGGTTCGCCGACATCGTGATCGTCAACTACGAGGTGCTCGACCGGCACCGCGGCTGGCTCGGCGACTTCGGGTTCCGCGGGATGGTCGTCGACGAGGCGCACTTCATCAAGAACACGTCGTCCCAGCGCTCGCAGCACGTGCTCGGGCTGTCCGACGGCCTCCGGCTGCGGACGGCGAAGCCGCTGCTCATGGCGCTGACCGGGACGCCGCTGATCAACGACGTGGACGACTTCCGGGCCATCTGGCGGTTCCTCGGGTGGGTCGACGACAGCAAGCCGCTGGCGGAGCTGACGGAGTGCCTGGAGGGCACCGGGCTGGTGCCGGCCGACCGGGAGTTCTACGACTCCGCGCGGCGCTGCGTGATCGACATGGGCATCGTGCGCCGCCGCAAGGTCGACGTCGCCGCCGACATCCCGGCCCGGCGCATCGCCGACCTGCCGGTGGAGCTGGACGGCGCGGCTGGCCGCTCGATCCGGGCCGCCGAGCGCGAGCTGGCGGCGCGGATGGTGGCGCAGTACCGGCAGGCGATGGCCTACCGGGACGTCACCGACGACGAGCTGGACATGGACCTGGTGCGCCGGGTGGCCAAGTCGGAGCTCAAGGACGCGATGACCAAGCAGAACGGGGAGAACGTCTTCTCGATGATGCGGCGGATCGGCGAGGCCAAGGCCGAGCTGGCCGCGGACTACGCCGCGCAGCTGGCCCGCAGCGCCGGCAAGGTCGTCTTCTTCGCCAAGCACATCGCGGTGATGGACATCGCCGAGGCCTCGTTCGAGAAGGCCGGGGTGCGGTTCTCCTCGATCCGGGGCGACCAGACGCCGTCGGCCCGGCAGAAGCAGGTCGACGCGTTCGTCAACGACCCCGAGGTGTCGGTCGCGGTCTGCTCGCTGACCGCGGCCGGGGTGGGGCTGAACCTGCAGGTGGCCTCCAACGTCGTGCTGGCCGAGCTGTCGTGGACCGACGCCGAGCAGACCCAGGCCATCGACCGCAGCCACCGCATCGGGCAGACCGAGCCGGTCACCGCGTGGCGGATCATCGCCGCGCAGACCATCGACTCCCGGATCGCGGAGCTGATCGGCAGCAAGGCGGGCCTGGCGGCCCGGGCGCTGGACGGCTCCGACGAGGAGGTCGTCGCCACCGGCGACGTCCAGCTGGAGGCCCTGGTCTCCCTGCTGGTCGACGCGCTGGCTGCCTGAGGACCGGCGCCGCCGAGTCCGAGGCCGCCGCGCCCTCCCACCGACCAGGCGGCGTTCCCCTGCCGCATGCAGGAGTGTCTCTGCGGTGACCACACCGGAACTGCACGGGGAGAAGACGCAGCTGCGTCCTTGGCGGGAGACCGATCTCGACGTCGTCCTCGGCGTCACGGACGACCCACTCATCCCGCTGATCAGTCAGGTGCCCGCTGAACGGGACACCGCGGGAGCACTCGCGTTCGTGGCAGCCCAGATCGAGCGGTCCGAGGAAGGCCTCGGCTGGGCGTGGGCAGTGGTCCCGTGTGGAGGCGGTGAGGTGGTCGGCTACGTCGGGGCTCTGTGGGTGGCGGAGCCGGCCGGCCGTGCCTCGGTGGGCTACTGGACGGCCGCCGGCGGGCGGCGGCGTGGGCTGATGTCCGATGCGGTCACGACGGCATCGGACTGGCTGCTGGTCGACGCAGGCGTTGCCCGCCTGGAGGCATACATCGAGCCGTGGAACACCGGTTCCATCCGGGTCGCGGAGCGGGCCGGGTACGAGCGCGAGGGACTCATGAAGTCCTTCGCCCCCATCGGGGGCCGGCGAAGGGACGCCTACCTCTACGCCCGGGTGGCGCGCTGACGGCCCTGCCGAGATGGCTCACGGCAGGTTCCCCCAGGCAGCGCAGGTTCGCCGAGAGGCTTACCGGCCGGCCGGGAACAGGGGTGGGTCGTCGGTGTGCAGGTCGGGGAGCGGGTCGCCGCGGGTGTCGGTGAGTGGTCCGATCAGGATCTCGGTGCCGTCTGGGCGGTGTGTCCGCCACCGGTGTTGGTCGGGGTCCCAGGTGAGTGCGAAGCCGTGGTGGACCTGGGTGTGGTGGCGTTCGCAGAGCAGGGCGGTGTTGTCGAGGCTGGTGTCGCCGCCGTCGATCCAGTGGACGAGGTGGTGGGCGTCGCACCACCAGGCGGGGGCATGGCAGCCGGTGAACACGCAGCCGCCGTCGCGAACCTCGGCGGCCCGCCGGATATGGGCGGGGACGAGTCGCTTGGCGCGGCCGACGTTGAGGGGCAGGCTGTCGGGGCCCAGGACGATGCGGGCGATGTCGGCGTCGCAGGCGGCCTGGCGGGCGACCAGGCTGGAGGCCGTCGCTCCTGAGCCGAGCTTGGTCGCGGCGGCGACGCCGGTGGGGTCAGCGAGGTCCTCGAGCTGGATGAGGGCGGTGAGCTGGGGCTTGACCGTGCGCAGCACCGGAAGGTCACCGGCCGCCAGGTGCAGGTCCGCGAGCTGGACTAGGGCGTCGGCGGCGCGTTGCTCCGGGAGGCGGAGGTCGCCCTCGCAGCGACCAGCGGCCGAGATGGCTTCGAGTGCGGCTTCGACCTTCTCGCCACCTGCGGCGTCGAGGGATCCGCGCAGGATGCGCGAGCCGTCGGCGCGGCGGGTGATGCGCAGGTGACGTCCGGCGGTGGGGTCGACCGGTGCGGGGCCGTCGGGGTCGATGAGGTCGGCGATCCGCTGGCACACCTGCGGGAGGGTGCGGGGGTGGTCGCCGGTGATCGTGTCGGTGACGGCGTGGTCGGCGGCGGTCATGTCCTGGCCGGCGGCTTCTCCGGTGGACCAGATGTCGGCGGTGAGGATGCGTCCGATGACGCCGAGCTGGCCGTGGCTGACTGCGCCCTCGGCGGCTGCAGCGGCCAGGACCGGCATACGCTGGAGCACCCGCCCGGCGGCGAGCACCGCCGCGGCCTCGGGTCCGGTGGCTCCGACGTGCCCGCGCAGCCAGGGCCGCATGCCGGTCAGGCCGTCTGCGGAGGCGGCTTCGTGGGTCTCGGCGTGGACGACGACCCGTGCGAGCTCGGTGGTGATCAGGTTCTGCGCCCTGGCCAGTCCGCGGGCACGGTCCAGCAGCTGCGCTGACGTCGCGCTGCCCAGCTCGGCATCGACGGCTGTCAGCAGTGCGGCGATGACCCCGGCGACGTCGCCCGGTGGGGGTTCGGGCAGTCGCCGGGCTGCCGCCACGGAGGAGCTGGCCGGTGCTCGGTCGGCCCCGAGCGCACCGGGCGGCAACGCCTGGGGCACCCACCCCGAGGGCGTGGTGCGCGGCGGTGTGCCGGAGTCCAGACCCACTTACCGACCCCCCGTCGCGCTTCGAACACCTGATCGAAGAATACCGCCTCGCTCTTGACCCGGCGAGGCAAACGGGCAGGTCAGATGGGTAGCGCGTCAACTGCAGGGAGTTGTGGCTGAGACTGGGTGGCGGTGGTCCGGGCGGGGGAGGGCGGGGCGGTGTCCTCCTGTCCGCGCGCACCGGTGGCGAGCCGGCCGGCACCGAGACCGGGGGAAAGCCGACACCATGGCCGGCCACCCACAGAGATCAGCGGCGAGCGGATACGCGGTGGGTGCGGAGGAAGCCGGGGACGTCCCGCGGCGTGACCTCGCCCGTCCTGGCGAAGTCCGCCCACACCTGGCGGAGCTGCCGACCCCGCCGCTCGACGTCGGACCAGTCGGCGCCGGCGATCAGCGGGGCACCACGCCAGGCGGCCTCGTCGGTGAACAGCAGCGGGAGGTCCACGCAGTGCGCGGCCCGGTACGGGCTGCCCGGCGCGCCCCAGTCCAGCCGGTAGGTCGAGGCCCGGCCACCGGCGGCGGCGTGCCGGCGGGCGAAGGACCGGACGGCGCCGCCGTAGACCTTCCAGCTGGCGACGGCCACCGCGCCGCGGCTGAGCAGCGGTCCGACGACGGGCAGCGCCAGCACCCGGGCGAGCGGGGCGGCCGGGGTGGCGGCCAGCCCGGGCAGGAACAGCGCCACCTCCCGCGGCGTGCTGCCGATCAGCAGGTCGACCTGCGGGGCGGCGTCGGCCCAGGCGGCGTCCAGGTCGTCCTCGGCCGGGAGCGGGGCGACGCCGTACCGGGTGCCGAACGGCATCGCGGCGACCAGACCGAACGGGGGCGGCCGCGGCCTCGACGCGGGCCTCGGCGGCGAGCAGCTCGGGCAGCGGCGTCCGGGCGTCCAGGTCACCGGCCGCGGCGTCCATCGCCGCGGACATCCGGGCCCGGCCGCGGCTGATGCCCAGCGGGGCGCTCTGCACGATCGCTCTGGAGAACAGTCCGCGGGCGCCGTCGGCGATCATCAGGTGGGCGACCGCGTCGCCGCCGGCGGAGTGGCCGAACACGGTGACGCAGCCCGGGTCGCCGCCGAAGCCGGCGATCGCCCGCTGCACCCAGCGCAGCGCCTCGATCTGGTCCAGCAGGCCCAGGTTCGCCGTCCGGGCGGTGCCGCCCAGGTAGCCGAGCAGCCCCAGCCGATAGGTCACCGCCACCACGACGACGCGTTGCTCGCGCACCAGGGCGCCGGGGTCGAAGACGGGGGAGTCCCCGGCGCCGGCGCGGTAGGAGCCGCCGTGCAGGAACACCATCACCGGGAGCCCGTCGGCGTCGGCCGGCGCGGTGACCGACAGCCGCAGGCAGTCCTCGTCGACGGTGAGCTCGCCCATCGCGTCGACGAGCAGGTCGTCCAGCAGCGGGGTCGGGTTCTGCGGGCAGGCGGGGGACAGGCTGGTCGCCGGTACCGGCTCGCTGGCGATCGGCTCGGCCACCGGCAGGCGGAAGCGCTCGGCACGGGCGTACCGGATGCCCGTCGCGCGCACCAGGTCGCCCTCGCGGCGCGCGGTGAACACACCGGCTCCGGTCTCGACGTCCACCAGGTCCTCGAGCCGGTCCGCACCCACCGGCCGCACGCTACCGACGGGTCCGGTCAGTCCTCGATGACGTCCCGCCCCTGCTCGCGGAGCTGGGCCAGGCCGGCGAGCATGCCCTGCACCGCCTCGGGCGGGTGCGGCGTCCAGTCGGCGAGCTCGGCGACCACGCGGAGCGGGTGTCGGGTCCGGTAGGAGCCGGTGGGGTTGCCGGGGAACTTCTTGTCGGTGACGTTCGGGTCGTCCTCGAACGGGCCGGTGGGCTCCACGACGTAGACGTGCCCCGGCCCGTCGAGGCCGGCCAGCGCCGCCGCGAGCTGGGCGCCCCAGGCCGCGGTGGGCACCTGGGTGGTCAGGTAGACGTGGTTCATCACCCGGCCGGCCCGGAAGTTGGATTCCCGCCCGGCCACCAGCTCGTCGCCGACCGCCAGCTCCGCCTTCGTGCCGTGCAGGAACGGGCCGGGCACGTGGTCGCACCGGTCGAAGGTCACCGGGACGCGGTCGGTCACGCCGTCTCCCGGCGGCGGACGATCTCGGCGATCCAGATCGGCGCGAACGGCGAGGTGCAGCCCGGCGAGGTCGGGTAGTCCGCCAGCACCTGCAGCCGCTCGCCGATGTCGAGCGCCCGGGCGCGCAGCTCGGGGTGCTCGATGCCGATCTGGGCCAGGCAGTGGTTCATCGCCCACTGCAGCCGGTCGGGCGCGGCCGCCATCTGCGCCTCGATCGTGTCCAGCAGCCCGGGCAGGTCCAGGCCCTCGGGCGCCGTGGCCACCCGGGTCGTGGTCAGCGACCAGCCGGCGCTGGCCACGACCGGGTCGGGATCGGCCAGCCAGCGCACCCGCAGCTCCTCGGTGTGCGCGCTCTTCGCCAGCACCTGGTCGACCAGCCAGCCGTGCACTTGGGCAGCCGGGCCGCCCGCAGCATCGCGTCGAGCTCGTCGACCTCGAACTGCTTGGGCCGGCACACCAGGACCGCCAGCAGTCGGGCGTCGGCGTCGCCGGTGGCCCACAGCTCGCGGGCCAGCTCGGGCTGGGTGCGCAGCCGCTTGGCCAGCGCGCGCAGCGCGGTGAGGTTCACCCCGTGGTCGTCGCCGTGCCGGCGGTTCACCTCCCGCATCCGGGGGTCGACCAGGGTGGCCAGCTCGGCCACCACCTCGTCCAGCGTCACCTCGGGTGCCGCGGTGCGTGCCATGCCTGCCTCCTGGGTCTCGCGGGACATCGCAGCACACCCCACCGACACAGCGCCATCACCAGCGCGCCATCACCCCAGCGCGGCGGCCCGCAGCTCGTCCAGCACCGCCCGGACCGCCGGCTGGGTCGCCGCGGGCCGGCGCACCGCCGCCACGATGCGCCGCACCGACGGCGGGTCCAGCGGCCGGGTGACGACGTCGAACCGGGCGTCCACCGCCAGCGAGGGCAGCAGGGCCACCGACCGGCCGGCCTCCACGTGCTGCAGCGCGATCAGGTAGTTCGACAGCCGGCAGACCACGTGCGGCTCGAACCCGGCGTCCCGGCACCGGCGGGTGGTCAGGTCGGACATGTAGGAGCCGGGCAGGTCCAGCGTCCAGCGCTCCTGCGCGCACGCCGCCAGGTCCAGCCGCTGCGCCGCGGCGGCCGGGTGCCCGACCGGCAGCACCGCCACCACCTCGTCGGTGCCCAGCGGCAGCAGGTCGACCGCCGGCCCCAGCTCGGTGCCGGCCAGGTCGGTGGTGGTCACGATGACCTCGACCTCGCCGCGGCGCAGCGCCGGCATGCTCTCGTGCGGCTCCAGCTCCAGGACGACGACCTCGACCCCGGGGTGCCTCGCGGCCACCGCCTCCGCCGCGGGGACGGCGAGGGCGTGCACCGCGCTCTGGAACACCGCCAGCCGTACGGTGCCGCTGGGCCGGTCGCCCAGCCCGCGCAGCTCGGCCTCCACCTGGTGCATCCGGGCCAGCACGTCGCGGGCCCGGTCGGCCAGCAGCTCGCCGGCCGCGGTCAGCCGCACCCGCCGCCCGGACCGCTCGACCAGGTCGGTGCCGGTCTCCCGCTCCAGGACCGCGAGCTGCTGGGACACCGCCGACGGGCTCAGGACCGCCCGCTGGGCCACCGCCCGGACCGTGCCGTGCTCCTGCAGGTCGACCAGCAGCTGCAGCCGCCACGGGTTGAGCACCCCGGCAGTGAAGCAGAGCTGCACAGCAGCGGTGGGAATCGGTGCTGGACCTGCGCAGTCCCCGTCGCCAGGCTGGCCGGGTGGACATCGAGCGCAACCTCATCCGCTACCTCGGCACGGGCGCCTTCACCCCGGAGCTGATCGCCTCGGCCGCTGGCAGCTACGTGGTCACCGAGTCCGGCCGGCGGGTGCTGGACTTCACCTCCGGCCAGATGAGCGCCATCCTCGGCCACTCCCACCCCGACGTCGTCGCCACGGTCCGCGACCAGGTCGGCCGGCTGGACCACCTGTTCAGCGGCATGCTCAGCCGCCCGGTCCTGGAGCTGGCGGAGCGGCTGGCCGCCTCGCTGCCCGACCCGCTGGAGAAGGTGCAGCTGCTGACCACCGGCGCGGAGTCCAACGAGGCCGCGCTGCGGCTGGCCAAGCTGGTCACCGGCGGGCACGAGGTGGTCTCGTTCGCCGGCTCCTGGCACGGGATGACCGGCGCCGCGGCGGGCGCCACCTACAGCGCCGGGCGCAAGGGCTACGGCCCGGTGGCGCCGGGCAACTTCGCCATCCCGACCCCGAACGCCTACCGCCCCGACGTGGTCACCGCCGACGGCGAGCTGGACTGGCCCCGGCAGCTGGACCTGGCGTTCGCGATGGTGGACGCGCAGTCCACCGGCAACCTGGCCGCCTGCCTGGTGGAGCCGATCCTCAGCTCCGGCGGGATCATCGAGCCCCCGCCGGGCTACCTGGCCGCGCTGCAGCGCAAGTGCCGGGAGCGCGGCATGCTGCTGGTCCTGGACGAGGCGCAGACCGGGCTGTGCCGCACCGGCACCTGGTACGCCTTCGAGCGCGACGGCGTCGTGCCGGACATCCTGACGCTGTCCAAGACCCTCGGCGCCGGGCTGCCGCTGGCGGCGGTGGTCACCAGCGCGGAGATCGAGGCCGCCGCGCACGACCGGGGCTTCCTGTTCCTCACCACGCACACCTCCGACCCGCTGGTCGCCGCCGTCGGGACGACGGTGCTCGACGTGCTGGAGCGCGATGCCCTCGACGTCCGGGCGACCGAGCTCGGCGGTCGCCTGCGGGACGGGCTGCACCGGCTGGCGGAGCAGCACGAGGTGATCGGCGACGTCCGCGGCCGCGGGCTGCTGGTCGGCCTCGAGCTGGTCGTCGACCGGGTGACCAAGGAGGGCTCCGACGTCCTCGGCGCCGCGGTGACCCGGCGCTGCCTGGAGCTGGGGCTGCACATGAACGTCGTCCAGCTGCCGGGCATGGCCGGGGTCTTCCGGATCGCCCCGCCGCTGACCGCGAGTGGAGAGGAGGTCGACGAGGGCCTGGCGATCCTGGACCAGGCCCTCCGCGACGCGGTCAAGGCAGTGCTCTAGGTGTACTGACCGGAGACGTTGGTCAAGCGGGTGATGGGTGGCTTGTTCCCGCAGGCGGTGTGGGGTCGGTGGTGGTTGTACTCGTGCAGCCACCCTGCCAGGGCGTCGCGGCGGGCGGCTTCTGAGGTGTAGCAGCGGGCGTAGCCCCAGCCGTCGGCCATGGTGCGGTGGAAGCGTTCGACCTTGCCGTTGGTCTGCGGGCGGCGGGGTCGGGTGCGGGAGTGCCGGATGCCCAGTTGGGTGCAGGTGTCGCGCCACAGGTGGGAGACGTAGGGCGAGCCGTTGTCGCTCAGGACGCGTTCGGTGGTGATGCCACGGGCGGAGTACCAGGCCACGGCGCGGGTGAGGACGCCGGTGGCGGTCACGGCTGTCTCATCGTCGTGGATCTCGGCGTAGGCGACCCGGGAGTGGTCGTCGATGACGGTGTGCACGAATGCGTGGCCCATCTTGGGGTTGCGGTAGGCGTTGCGGGCCTTGCCTGGGGTCGCGGCACGGTTGCGTCGGCCTTGGGCGCGGCCGACGAACCGCCATCCGCCGCCATCAGGGATGTTGCCGAACTTCTTCACGTCCACGTGCAGCATCGACCCGGGGTGGGGGTGCTCGTAGCGGCGCACCGGTTCCCCGGTGGCCCGATCCAGGTAGGACAAGCGGTTCAGCCCGCAGCGCACCAGCACCTGATGGGCGGTGGAGGGCGCAACCCCGGTGAGTGCGGCCAGCTGGACTGGGCCCAGCCGCTTGCGCATCCGCAACGACACGATCTTCTTGGTCGTGCCCAGATCGGTCTTGGCGGGGCTGGAGTGCGGGCGGGAGGACCGGTCGGTCATTGGCTCGCCGGCAGCGTAGCGGCGGGCCCACCGGTCCACGGTTTTCCAGGCGCACTGGAACCGGGCGGCGACCTCGGCGACGGGCACCTTCTGATCGACCACCAGCCGGGCGACGGTGAGCCGAGCTCGGGGGGTCAGGGCAGCGTTAGCGTGGACCACGAGGGCCTCCTGTGAGCGGTGTGAACCTAGGCAGTTCCACTCCACCGCAGGAGGCCCTCCCACGTCATCCCTCAGATCGAGGTGTCACACCCGCTTGACCAACGTCTCCGGTCAGTACATCTAGGCCCCGTCAGCGGTCGGGGTCGACCACCAGCTCCACCTCGACCTCCTCGCCGGCACCGCGGCCGGTCCGCTTCCGCGTCTCGGCGTTGAACGAGACCAGGTAGCGGCCGCCCATCACGCCGATCGTGGTCGGGTAGGTGTAGCCGCCGTCGACGGTGACGACCACCGGCACCCGCTTGCCCCGCCCGAACGCCAGGACGACGTCCTCCGGCACCACGATGCCCACGTTGTTGCCGCCGGTGGCCGCCAGCACGGTGCGGAAGACCGTCACGCCGGGGCCCCGGCGGGCTGGGCGATCCGGACGTGGTTGCCGAACGGGTCGCGCAGGCCGAAGTCCGTGCCGTAGGGCTGGACGACGGGCTCCGGGTCGACGTCCACCCCGGCCGCCTTCAGCCGCGCGTGCTCGGCGACGGCGTCGTCGGTGGTGAAGAACAGGTGGCCGCCGGCCGAGCCCTTGCTGACCAGCTCGCGGACCGTCTCGGCGGTGGCCTCGCTCATGGACGGGGGAGCGGGCAGCTCGGCACGGCCCCGA
Source organism: Klenkia terrae (assembly GCF_037083865.1). Classification (NCBI taxonomy): domain Bacteria; kingdom Bacillati; phylum Actinomycetota; class Actinomycetes; order Geodermatophilales; family Geodermatophilaceae; genus Klenkia; species Klenkia terrae. Next base: position 75,699 of record NZ_JBAPLV010000012.1, read on the forward strand.
GCGGACCCCGCGCCCGGTGCCGCGTGGGCGACTCGCCGACGACGGCGGAGATGGTGCGGCTGAAGGTGCCCAGGCTGCTGAATCCGACCGCCAGGCAGATGTCGGTGACGCTGCGGTCGGTCGTCCGGAGCAGCACCATCGCCCGCTCGACCCGGCGGCGCTGCAGGTACCGGTGCGGGCTCTCGCCGAAGACCTGGCGGAAGGTGCGGGCGAAGTGCGCGGTGGACACGTGCGCCACCCGGGCGACCGCGGCGACGTCCAGGGGCTCGGCGAAGTGCCGGTCCATCAGGTCCTCGGCCCGCAGCATCGCCCGGTTGACCTCCTGGGCCGCTGCGCCCACCCGCGGATCCCACCACGGCCGACCGCCCCGGCTCGTAGGCTGGGCCGGTGACCAGCCCGACCGACGCGGACGTCGACGCCGAGTCCCGCGTCCGGCCGCCGGTGCACCGCTGGCTCTGGTACGCCCTGGGCGGCGGCCTGCCCGCCCGGCACCGCAGCTGGGTGCTGCACGACACCACCACCCGGACCTGGGGCATGCGGCACGTGGCCCGCAGCCTGGTGCAGATGGCCATCCCCAGCGCCCTGGTGCTCGCCTTCGTGCCCTCGGGGTGGGCGCTGCGGCTGGCGGTCGTCGGCGGCGGCGTCTTCCTGGGGCTGATCTTCTCCCTGGCCTACATGGCCGAGACCACCGAGCACCGGGTGATCAAGGCCGGCTACCGGCCCGGCACGGCCGTGCACCTGCGCGAGCAGGCCGGGATGGCCGCCCAGCGGCGCGAGAGCGAGCGCAAGCGGGCCGCGGCGGCCAAGCGGGCAGACCGCTACCGCCGGCGCGCGGGCGGCTGAACCCCGGCCCGGCCGACACGCCGGGCACCCCCCGGAGGGGTGGCAGGATCCTGTCCGCCTGGAGGGCCCGTCGCGATCTGCCGAGACCTCCGGGGACCGCCACCGCATCCTCGAAGAGCTGGGGACCCGACGTGGCACGCCGGACGGGGAACCATGCCCGCAGCGACCCACCGCAGCATCGACGACGTGCTGGGCGCCGACCAGGTGCACAGCGTGTTCCAACCCATCATCGACCTCGACACCGGCGCGGTCGTCGCCTACGAGGCGCTGGCCCGCGGCCCGGTCGGACCGCTGCACACCCCGGACGCGCTGTTCGCCGCGGCCCGCGCGGCCGGCCGGCTGGCCGAGCTCGACGCGGCCTGCCGCGCCGCGGCGTTCCGGGGCGCGGTCACCCAGGGCCTGCTGGCGCCGCTGACGGTCTTCGTCAACGTCGAGCCCGAGGTGCTCGACAGCGCGCCGCTGGACCAGCTGCTCGCCATCGCCGAGCAGGCCCCGGCCGAGCTGCGCGTGGTCGTGGAGATCACCGAGCGGGCGATCGCCGCCCGCCCCGCCGAGCTGCTGCGCACCGTGCAGCGCATCCGCGAGATCGGCTGGGGCCTGGCCCTGGACGACGTCGGCGCGGACGCGATGTCGCTGGCGTTCATGCCGCTGCTGCAGCCCGACGTGGTCAAGCTCGACCTGCGCCTGGTGCAGGGCCGGCCGGGCCCGCAGGCCGCCGAGATCATGAACGCGGTCAACGCCTACGCCGAGCGCACCGGCGCACGGGTGCTCGCCGAGGGCATCGAGACGCAGGCGCACGTCGTCCAGGCGCTGGCGCTGGGCGCCGTCCTGGGGCAGGGCTGGCTGTTCGGCCGGCCGCAGGCGGGGCCTGCCGAGCACCTGCCGACCGCCGAGCTGGTGCTGCCCGCGGCCCCGGTCGAGCCGCCCGGCGCGGAGGAGTCGCCGTTCGCCTGCCTGCCGGTCGGGACCGTGCTCCGGCGCTCGCCCAAGCTGCTGCTGATCGAGCTGTCCAAGCAGCTGGAGCGGCAGGCCATGCGGCTGGGGGAGACCGCCGTCGTCGCGGCCACCTTCCAGGACGCCCGGCACCTCACCCCGGCCACCGTGGAGCGCTACCGGGAGCTCGCCGACCGCACCGGGTTCGTCTGCGCGCTGGGCGCGGGGCTCCCCCCGGAGCCGCTGGCCGGCGTCCGCGGCGCCACCCTGGCCGCGACCGACGGCGTCCGCGGCGAGTGGGACGTCGTGGTGCTCAGCCCGCACTTCAGCGCGGCGCTGCTGGCCCGGGACCTCGGCGACCACGGCCCCGACCTCGAGCGCACCTTCGAGTTCGCCGTCACCTACGACCGGGAGACCGTCGTCCGCGCGGCGCGGGCGCTGGTGTCCCGGGTCGCCCCCCGGGCCGACAGTCCCGCCCGGCCGGAGGTCGCCCAGCGGCCGGTGACCACGGCCCCGCGGACGCCGGCCCGCGCCGCACCCGGGTCCGCCGTGGAGGGCCTGCTGCACCGCGCCCTGGCCGCCACGGCCAGCGGGGTGGTCATCGTCGATCTGCTCGCGCCGGACCAGCCGCTGGTCTACGTCAACCACGCCTTCGAGGAGCTGGCCGGGTTCCCGCGGGAGGAGGTGCTGGGCCGCAACTGCCGGTTCCTCCAGAGCCCGGACTCCGACCTGGCCGCGGTCGCCCGGATCCGGGAGGCGGTGGACGCCGGCCTGGAGTGCCGGGAGACCCTGCTCAACCACCGCGGGCCCGACCGGACGCCGTGGTGGAACGAGCTGCACCTGGCCCCGGTCACCGACCCCGCCGGGCGGGTGGTGCAGTACATCGGCGTGCAGAACGACGTCACCGTGCGGGTCGAGGCCGGCCGGCGGCTGGCCCGCGAGCAGGACCGCACCCGGCAGTACCTGGCCCGGATCGAGCAGCTGGCCTACACCGACCCGCTGACCGAGCTGCCCAACCGGCGGCGCCTGCAGGAGGAGGTCGAGCTCGCCCTGGGCGAGGCGGCCACGACCGGGACCGCCACCGGGCTGCTGTTCGTCGACCTAGACGGGTTCAAGGCGGTCAACGACCGGTTCGGCCACGCGGCCGGCGACCAGCTGCTGGTCGCCGTCAGCCGCCGGCTGCGCGGCGGCCTGCGGCGCACCGACCTGCTGGCCCGCCTCGGCGGGGACGAGTTCCTCGTCGCGCTCCCCGGCCTGGACCCGCGCTCGGCGCCGGAGGAGGCCGCCGCGGTCGCGGCCCAGCTGGCCGAGCTGGTGCGGGCCCCGCTGCAGCTGTGCGGGGAGACCGTCCACGTGGGCGCCAGCATCGGCTGCGCGACCGGCCCGGTGGACGGCGTGGACTTCGCCGGCCTGCTGCACGCCGCCGACCAGCGGATGTACCGGGCCAAGCACCTGGTGGGCTGAGGACGCCGGGCCCCGACCCGGTGCACGGCGCCGCGTCGCCCCTGGGGTCGATCACCGTCGAGGACGGCGTGCTCTGCGCCTGGTCGGCGAGATCGACGCCGACCTCTGCGCGCACTGGACCACCTCCCGCCCGGCCGACCTGGAGGTGCTGGCGGTCGACGCCCGCCGGGTCACCTTCCTCAGCTGTGCCGGTCTCGGGCTGCTGTTCGGCGTGGCGCACGGCCGGGCAGGCGTCGTCCCGCTGTGGGCCGGCGGGCGGGCCGTGCTGCGCCCGATGGCGGTCACCGGGGTGGCCGACCTGTTCGACCTGCGACCGAGCTGAGGACCGTCGCACCCGCCCGGACCTGACAAGATCGGTGCCGTGCGCAACCGGGAGACGCCCACGTGGAGCTGACCGCCGAGCTGGTGGCCCTGGTGATCGCGGTCGGGCTGGTCGCCGGGCTGTGCGACCGGTTCGGCCTGCCCACCCCGCTGGTGCTGGTCGTCGTCGGGGCGGCGGCGTCCTTCCTGCCGGCCGTGCCCGAGGTGCAGCTGGACCCCGACGTCGTCCTGTTCGCCGTCCTGCCGCCGCTGCTGTACGCCACCACCGCCCGGACGTCGCTGTTCGACTTCCGGCACAACAAGGCCAGCATCGTGGCGATGTCGGTGGTGCTGGTCGTGTTCTCCACGCTGGTCGTCGGCGCGGTCACCTGGTTCCTGCTGCCCGGCGTGGCCGTCGCGGCGGCGCTGGCGCTGGGCGCGGTGGTCGCCCCGCCGGACGCCATCGCGGCCTCGGCGGTCGGCCGCCGGCTGGGCCTGCCGCGCCGGGTCGGCACCCTGCTGGAGCACGAGAGCCTGGTCAACGACGCCGCGGCGCTGATCGCGCTGAGCGTCGCGGTCTCCGCGCTGACCTCCTCGCCGTCGGCGCCCGAGGTCGCCCTGGAGTTCGTCTGGGCCGTCGTCGGCGCGGTGCTGGTCGGCGGGGTGGTCGCCGCGGTGCTCGCGCTGCTGCGGGCCAGGCTGCGCGACCCGGTGCTGGACACCCTGGTCTCCTTCGTCGCGCCCTACCTGGCGTTCCTGGCCGCCGAGGAGGTGCACGCCTCCGGGGTGCTGGCCACCGTCGTCACCGGCCTGGCGCTGGCCCAGCTCTCGCCGCGGATCCAGACCGCCACCGCCCGGGTCACCGAGGCGATCACCTGGCGGACCGTCGCCTTCGTGCTGGAGAACGGCGTCTTCCTGCTCATCGGGCTGCAGCTGCCCGGTCTGCTCACCGGCGCCGGGGAGAGCGGGCTGGGCTGGGGCCGGGTCGCGCTGGTCTGCGGCGGGGTGTTGGTGGCCACCGTCGTGGCCCGGTTCGTCTTCGTGTTCGGGCTGGCCGGCCTCCTGACCGTCGGGACGCCGGGCATGCGGCGGCTGGCCTGGAGCCCCGCGGTCGCCGGGCTGGTGTCCTGGGCCGGCATGCGCGGGGTGGTGACCCTGGCCGCCGCCCAGGTGCTGCCCGCCGACGTCCCCGACCGCGAGGTGCTGCTGCTGGCGGCGTTCACCGTGGTCGTGGGCAGCCTGCTGGTGCAGGGCTCGACGCTGCCCTGGCTGGTCCGCCGGGTGGGCCTGCCCGCCCCCGACCCCGCCGAGGACGCGCTGCAGGCCGCCGAGCTCGGCGACGCCGCCAACGCCGCCGGGCTGGCCCGGTTGGCCGAGCTGACCACCGGCGACGAGCCCGAGGGCGTCGTCCACCGGCTCCGGGACCGCTCCACCGCCCGCTCGCACGCGGCCTGGGAGCGGCTGGGCCGCCCGCTGGCCGACCAGGACACACCGTCCAGCGTCTACGCCCGGCTGCGGATGCAGATGCTGGACGCCGAGCGCGAGGTCGTCGTCCGGGCCCGGGACGGGGGCACGGCACCGGGGGAGGTGCTGGAGGCCGCGCTCTCGGCGATCGACGTCGAGGAGTCGCTGCTGGACCGGCACGAGGAGCTCGAGGGCGGCAGCCGGGACCAGGCGCTGGCCCCCCGGCCGCGGGCCGCGGCCTGCGCGCACCTGGCGGCGGCCCCGCCGGGGGTGTCGCACCCGGAGTCGGCCTGCGTCGACTGCCTGGCCGAGGGCACCACCTGGGTGCACCTGCGCACCTGCATGGCCTGCGGCCACGTGGCCTGCTGCGACTCCTCACCCCGCCGGCACGCCCGGGTGCACTTCGGCACCAGCGCCCACCCGGTGGTGGTCAGCGCCGAGCCGGACGAGGCCTGGCGCTGGTGCTGGGTGGACGACGAGCTGGGCTGACCCGGCACCCGGGCGACCACAGCCGCGGTACGGCGTAAGTCGCTGTTACGGTGCTCCCGTGCGACCTCGAGACGACGGGCCGCGCTCCTCGGTGGTCCGTGGTCCCGGGGGAGTCGACCCCGTCGTCTCCCCGTGGCCGGCAGCCCCGCGGCGCGCGACGTGAGCGACCCCAGGGCCGGTGGGCCGTCCCAGCCCTCGGCGATGTCCGCGAACGCCCAGGCCGAGGTGGTCGCCGCGGCGACCGTCGCCGCCGACCCCGGCTCGCAGGTGCCCAGCAGTGCGCTGCCGGCCATCCTCGGCGACGTCCCGGTGGCCGTGCTGCTGATCGACCGCGGCACCGGCGAGGTCACCTTCGCCAACGGTGCCGCCCTGGACCTGGCCGGGAAGATCGCGCTCCCGGTCGGCACCGACGCCTGGGGTGCGGCCGCCGGCCTCACCGACCTGGACGGCCACCCGCTGGCCGGCACCGAGGCCCCGCTGTCCCGGGTCGCCGACGGCAACCCGCTGGCCGGCGAGCCGGTGCGGCTGGCCCCGCGGCGCAGCGACGACCCGGACCGCGCGGCCGGCCACGACAGCGCCGACGACCGGCTGCTGTGGGTGACCGGGTTCCCGATGACCGCGGCCGAGGGCCAGGTCGACGCCGGGCTGTCCCTGGTGGTCTTCCTGCCGGTGGCCGACGTCAGCTCGGACGGGGCCGACGCCGTCCTGCAGCGGCTGCGCGACGGGGCGGTGGTGGCCACCGACATCTGCTTCACGATCAGCGACCCCCGGCAGGACGACGACCCCCTGGTGTGGGTCAACCCCGCGTTCACCCGGGTCACCGGGTACCCCTTCGACGAGGTCGTGGGCCGCAACTGCCGGTTCCTGCAGGGCCCGGCCACCGACCAGGCCGCGCTGCAGGAGCTGCGGGAGGGCATGGTGCAGCGCCGTCCGGTCACCGTCACGCTGCTCAACCACCGCAAGGACGGCACGGCCTTCTGGAACCAGCTGTCGGTGAGCCCCGTCTTCGACGGCCGCGGCGAGCTGGTCAGCTTCGTCGGCGTGCAGTCCGACGTCTCCCAGCGCGTGGTCGCCGACGCGGAGCGGGACCGGGCGTTCCGCGCCGAGACCACCGCCCGCGAGGCCGCCGAGCAGGCCCAGCGCCGGCTGCTGCTCATGGCCGAGGGCACCGGCCTGCTGTCGGCGACCCTGGACACCGCCGAGCTGCTCCGCAGCCTGGCGCACATCTGCGTGCCCGAGCTGGCCGAGTGGTCCTTCGTCGTCGGCCTGGACGACCACGGCCAGGTCGCGCAGGCCGCCGCCGCGCACTCCGGGGGTAGCCGGTCGGAGCTGGACGTGCTGACCGAGCTGGTCCTCGGCCGGGCCCCGCACGCCGGCTCACCGGCCGCGACGGCCGTCGCCGACGGGGTCGCCACCCTGCACCGGGACCTGACCCCGGAGCGGCTCGCGCCGTTCTTCCGGACGGCGGACGGGCTGCGGCTGGTGACCGACCTGGGCATCCGCTCGATGCTGACCATCCCGTTGACCGCCCGCGGCCGCACGCTCGGCGTGCTCACCCTGGCCCGGAGTGAGGACGACTTCGCCGACGGGGACGTCGAGGTGGCCACCGACCTGGGCCGCCGCGCGGCGATGGCGGTGGACAACGCCCGGCTCTACCAGCAGGAGCTCAGCGTCGCGGTGGCCCTGCAGCGCTCGCTGCTCCCGGCGCTGCCCGAGATCGCCGGGGTGACCGCGGTGGCCCACTACGAGTCGGCCTCCGCCGCGGCCGCGGTCGGCGGCGACTTCTACGACCTCATCGCGCTGCCCGACGGCGCGGTGGCCATCGCCATCGGCGACGTCGCCGGGCACGACATCGACGCCGCGGCCCAGATGGGGCAGCTGCGCGGGCTGCTGCGCGCCTGCGCGTACGAGGGCGGCAGCGCCGACCCGGGCAGTGTGCTGGACCGCCTGGACCGGCTGGTCATCGGCCTCGGCCTGGGCACGCTGGCCACCGTGACCTACGCCTGCGCGGTCCCGGTCGTCGGGGAGCCGGGGTCCTGGCGGCTGCACGTGGCCACCGCCGGGCACCCACCGCTGGTCTGGCACCGACCCGACGGCACCGTCGTGCAGCTCGACGAGCCGCGCGGGCTGATGATCGGCGTCGACGCCGGCCGGCCCCGGGCCACCGTCAGCTACGACCTGCCCGCCGGCAGCACGGTCGTGGCCTACACCGACGGGCTGGTCGAGCACCGCGGCGCGGACCTCGACGCCGGCACCGGGGCACTGCTCGCCGCGCTGGCCGCGGTCGGCCCGGTGGCGCACCCCGAGCCGCTGTGCCGGACGGCGATGGACCTGGTGGACAACCGCCTGGACGACATCGCCTGCATCGGGGTCACGCTGCACTGACCTCGTCGGTGGGCATGACCGCCCAGACGGTCTTCAGGTCGGTCGTCGGCTCCCAGCCGCAGGCCACCGAGGCCGACGCGATCATGCCCAGGCCCATGCCGCCCTGGCCGGGGTCCCGGGTGGACGTCGGGCGGGGTGGCTCGTCGGCGGCGCGGTCGCTGACCATCAGCAGCAGCCCGCCGCGCACGCTGCACACCTCGACCTCGACCGGTGCCCGCCCGTGGCGCAGCCCGTTGGACATCAGCTCGTCCAGCGCGAGCACGCACTCCCGCACCCGGTCGGTGTCCAGCTCGCCCAGCTCCGGCCCGGTCAGGTGCGCCTGGAACTCCCGGCGCACCCGGGGCAGGTCCTCGAGACCGTCCGGCGCCCAGGACCAGCAGTGGTCGCCGGTGGGTGGGGGAGCCTGTTGCCACGGGCGCTCGGGCACGGGTGGTCCTCCAGGTCGGTTCCGCGCCTCGTCGACACGCTCCGCCCGGGGATGCCCCCGCCCGGGGGGTCCGAACCCCGGGCGGGTCGTGCGCCTGCTCAGTTCACGACGTGCGTCTGCTCCATGACCATGGCTTCCCAGGCGTGGCCGTCCGGGTCGGTGAAGCTCCCGACGTAGCGCAGGTCGTCGCTGCGGACGTCGAGACCGGCGCGACCGCCCGAGGAGACCGCCGCGGCCACCAGCTCGTCGACCCGGGCCCGGCTGTCGACGGTCAGGCACAGCACCGACGTCACCCCGGTCGACGGGTCGCCGACGGGACCGGGCGACTGCTCGGCGAAGTGCCCGGCCACCTGCAGCATCAGCGCGACCTCGTCGCTGACCACCACGGCCAGCGTGGTGGTGTCGGAGAACTGCTCGTGCACCCGCAGGCCCAGGCCGGTGTAGAAGGCCCGGGACACCTCCAGGTCCCGCACCGGCAGGTTGACGAACAGCATCCCGATGCCCGGACCGGTCACGCCGGGGCCGCTGCGAGCTCGGCGAAGGTGTCGGACACCCAGTCGGCGACGAAGACGCTGACGTGGGGGAGGTGGTCCAGGCCGATGTGCTCGGTGGCCCCCTCCTCGGGGGTGAAGACCCGCAGCTCGCGCTTGGGGGAGTTGACCGCCTGGTCGTAGGAGCGGTGCGCGTACTCCAGCGGGATCTGCCGGTCCTTCTCCCCGTGGGCGATCAGGAACGGCACGGTGATCTTCTCCACGACCCCGTCCAGGTGCACGCCGTCGGCGAAGTCGAGGAAGGCGTCCAGGTCGTTCTCGTCGCCCTCGATGCCCCACACCCACAGCACGTGCGACCAGTAGTGCGGGACCGGCCGCTCGCCCTCGCGCTCGGCCCGGCGGCGCTGGACGGCGCCCCAGTTGTGGTTGGCGCCCCACGCCACGCAGAGCGCGAAGCGCTTCTCGAAGGCAGCGGCGCGGGGCGAGAAGTACCCGCCCAGCGACCAGCCCACGATGCCGATCTTCGTCTTGTCGACGTCGTCCCGGGTCTCCAGCCACTCCACCGCCGCACCGGCCCACACCTCGGTGTCGATGCGGGCGGTGATGCCCTGCAGGCGCAGGGACTCACCCGTCCCGGGCTGGTCGAGCATCAGGCAGGAGATGCCGCGCTCCGCGAGCTCCAGCCAGTGGTTCGAGGAGTACATGTGCTCCTTGGTGGAGTCCAGCCCGTTGACCAGCACGATCACCGGGGCGGGGCCGGACTCGGTGGCCGGGGCGGCGCTGAAGTAGGCCGGCAGGGTCGTCCCCTCGTAGGGGATCTCGACCCGGCTGACCCGCGGGCTGTGCAGTGCGAACGCCTTCTCGGCCAGCTCGGTGACCCGGCGGTAGGTGGGCACCCGGTCGGGGCTCTTGTGGGAGAGCATCCGCTCGGCCTGGCAGAGGTAGTTGGTGGCGCGGAAGTACAGCTGGCCCGCGGTGCGGGTGTGGCCGGCCTTCTCCGCGTCCTCGGCCTGGCCGACCAGCTGGTCGGTCAACGCCGTCCAGGCGCGCAGGAAGTCCTGCGTGCCGGCGTCCTCGCCCTGCTGCGCAGCCTCCTTGATCGGCCGGCAGGCCCGGTCGACCTCGTCGATCAGACCGCCGGAGTTGAGCGTCGCGACGACGCCCAGGTTCCACACGTAGTTGCCGGGGAAGTACTCGAACACAGGGGTGCCTCTCGCAGACGGGGTGGGGGTCAGGTGCGGGTGCGGGCGCGGGACCGCTGCCGCGCGCGCGGGGTGGGCGGCAGGTCGAGGCCGGCCACCACCTGGTTGCGGATCGTGCCGATGCCCTCGACGGTCATCTCGACGACATCGCCGACCTGCAGCGGGGGCGGTGCGGCGTCCCCGTCGCGGCCCCACAGCTCGGCCAGGCAGCCGCCGTTGCCGCAGGTGCCCGAGCCGAGCACGTCCCCGGCCAGCAGCCGGGTGCCGCGGCCGGCGTAGACGACCAGCTCCTCGAACGGCCAGCCCATGTTGGACAGCAGGTCCTGCCCGATCAGCTGCCCGTTGACGGTGACCCGCATGTCCAGGGCCAGGAAGCCCTCGGCGTCGCGGTACTGCTCGAGCTCGTCGGCGGTGACCAGCCACGGGCCCAGCGTCGTGGCGGAGTCCTTGCCCTTGGCCGGGCCGAGGCTGACCTGCATCTCGGCGGCCTGCAGGTCCCGGGCCGACCAGTCGTTGAGCACGGTGTAGCCGAACAGCGCCTCGCGGGCCTGCTCCGGGGTGGGGGAGGAGAGGTCGGCGCCGAGCACCGCGGCGACCTCGAGCTCGAAGTCGAAGCGCTGCGACCCCGGCGGGACGGCGACGTCGTCGTGCGCCCCGACCAGGGCGAAGGGGTGGGTGAAGTAGAACGTGGGTGCGGCGTACCAGCGCTCGGGCACCCCGCCGACGCCGTCGATGCTCTTGCGGACGCCCTCGACGTGCTCCTCGAAGGTGACGAAGTCGCGCACCGTCGGCGGCTGCAGCGGCGGCAGCAGCCGGACGGCGTCCAGCGGCAGCGCCGGGCCCTCGAGGGCCTGCTCGCCCGCGGCCAGCGCCGTGGGCAGGCCGGAGCGGACCAGGTCCAGCACGGTGGTGCCGGGCAGGGCGTGCACGCCGGCGTCGGAGACGACGCCGGCGCTGACCACGCCCTCGTGGAGGTAGGTGGCGAACCGCATCAGACGGGCGGGGCCACGAAGAGGCCCTTGTCCGGGTCGTTGAACGACTTCTGCGCCACGAACTCGTTCATCGCGTTCGCGGTGCCCCACTGGTCGCTGACCTCGGGGTTGGAGAAGTCGTACAGCGAGGGGTGCCAGGTGTCCTCGTCGACCAGGTCCAGCTCGGTCGTGTACTCCACGGTGTTGCCGTGCGGGTCCAGGAAGTAGGAGAACGTGTTGTTCCCGGCCATGTGCCGGCCCGGGCCCCAGATCTTCTCCACGCCCGCGCGCAGCGCCCGGCCGGTGCCGCGCATGTACTCGTCGATGCCGCGCAGCTCGAAGGAGGCGTGGTGCAGCGAGGGGTGCGGCCCGCGGGCGACGGCGAGGCTGTGGTGCCAGGCATTGGTGCGGAGGAAATACATCATGTTGCCCATCCGCGGGTGCATGAGGGTGTCCGACAGCGCGAAGCCGAAGTGCTGCTCGTAGAACGCGACGGTCTTCTCCGGCTCGCTGGAGTTGATCACCACGTGCGACAGGCGCACCGGGATCGACTCGCCCTCCTCGATCTTGCGGTGCTCGCGGACGGCGACGTCGGCGGAGACCTCGACGGTGCGGCCCTCGTTGTCGAAGAACCGGAAGCCGTACCCGCCGCCGGGGGTCTGCAGCTCGGTCGGCTCGTGCACCAGCTGGACGCCGGCGGTGGCCATCCGGGCGGCCAGGGTGTCCACGTCGGCGCGGTTCGCGGCACCGAAGGAGATCAGGTCGATCCGCTTGTCGGCGGCCTCGCGGAGCCGGACGACGTACTGCTCCGGGCTGCCCTCGGCGGCCAGGAAGGACAGGCCGCTGTCGGTCGTCTCCTCCTTCAGGCCCCAGGTGTTGGTGAAGAAGTCGGTCTGGGTGCGCAGGTCCGGCACGGCCAGGTCGATGTGCCGCAGGTGGGTGATCAGGCGGGTCTTCTCGGGTGCGGTCATGGGTGGCTCCTCGTGGTGCGGGGGGTTCAGGCGGGCTGGCTGACGAGCATCGCGACGCTGCGCATCAGCGCCGGGATGTCGCCCTGGACGTGGTCGAGCTGCCACTGGGCGAGCTGGTTGGAGGCCTCGACGACGGTGCGGGCGCGCTCGACCCGCCGGTCGTGGAAGGCGTCCCACAGGTCCTGGTCCAGGACCTCGCGGGTGGTGAGGAGGTCGCCGAGGACGGCGGCGTCCTCCAGGGCCTGCGCGCCGCCCTGGGCCACGGTGGGCGGGCAGGTGTGCGCGGCGTCGCCGATCACCACGACCCGGCCGCGGTTCCACGGCGCGGCCAGCAGGTGGGTCTCGAACCAGGTGTAGTTGACCCGGTCGGGGTCGGTCAGCGTCTCGCGGATCTCGTCCCACGGCCCGTGGTAGGCCCCGGCCAGGCCGCGCATCGTGTCCAGCTGCTCCTGCGGGGTCAGCGTGGAGCGGTCCTGGGCGTCCTCGACGATGTAGGCGTAGATCGAGTCCTCGCCGGTCGGGCAGTAGCCGGCGATGTAGGCCGGGCCGCCGTAGAAGAGGTCGGTGCGGGTGACGCTCTCCGGCCGGGGGCCGAACGCGCGCCAGATGCCCATGCCGATCGACCGGGTCTCCAGCCCGATGCCCAGCATCCGGCGGGTCCAGGACCGGACGCCGTCGGCGCCGATGACCAGGTCGTAGCGGCGCGAGGTGCCGTCGGAGAACGTGACGTCGACGCCGTCGTCGTCCTGGACCAGCTCGGTGGTGGTGGTCGCGTACCGCAGCTGGACGCCGACCTCGCGGGCCCGGTCGTGCAGTAGGCCCGCCAGGTCGGGGCGGGTCATCCCCATCGCGGCCGGGTAGTCCGGGCCGCCGGTCTTGGCGTCGGGCACCTCGAAGAGCACCGTGCCGGCCGGGTCGGGCGCCCGGATGCCGGTCACGTCGAAGGCGTAGCCGCGCTCGCGGGCCTGCTCCCAGACGCCCAGGTGGTCCAGCTCCCGCAGGGCGTTGCCCTGCAGGGTGATGCCGGACCCGAGGGCGGCCGCGTCGGGCTTGATCTCCACCAGGTCCACCGCGACCCCGGCCTGGGCCAGGTGCACCGCGACGGCGGCACCGGCCAGACCTCCGCCGATGACCAGGACGTCCTGCACTGCGCTCACGGGGGGATCTCCTACTTGACGGCGATCGGGGCCACGGGGGCACCGACCGCTCCGGTGACGGGGAGCGGCGGGGCGGCGAGGAGGAACTCGTGGACGCCGTCGGACGCGCAGTCCGCGGCGAGCTCCTCCAGGTCCCACATCTCGCCGAGGAACAGGCCCAGGTGCGGGATGGCGACCTGGTGGAAGGGCTGGAAGGTGGGGACGGCGAACTCGCTGGGCCGGACCTCGACCCCCCAGGTGTCGGTGGCGACGGCGGCGACGTCGTGCGCGCGCAGCCAGTCCAGGGAGGTGAAGGACAGGCCGGGGGACTCCCCGCCGGCGTAGTCGCCCCAGCCGGTGCCGGCGGCGATGGAGCGGCGGGCGCGGGACAGCCGGCCGGTGCGGACCAGCAGCAGGTCCCCGCTGGTGACCTCGACGCCGGCGGCGGCCGCGGTGGCGTCCAGGTGCTCGGGGGTGATCGCGAACCCGTCGGGCAGCTCGGCGGTCTCGGGCTCGAGGTGGCGGGCGACGTCGAGCAGCACGCCGCGGCCGACGAAGCGGCCGGCGGTGGTCTCGATGCCGGTGGTGTTGTCGCCCTCGCTGGTCACGATCGCACCGGCCCGGCGGCCGTTGTAGGCCTTGCCGTGGTCGAAGATGTGGCCCAGGCCGTCCCACTGCGTGGAGGCCTGCAGCGGCATGGTGATCATGTCGTCGGCGCCGCCGATGCCGTGCGGGAAGGCGGGGATGCCGGCCTCGGCGTCCAGGCCGGTGCCCAGCATGGCGTGCACGGGGTTGACCCGGCGCAGCCAGCCCTTCTGCGGGCCGTCGGTGTTGAAGTGCTGGGTCAGGTCGAAGCTGACGCCGCTGCGCACCAGGGCGGCGGCCTGCACCCGCTTCTCGGGGGTGAGCAGGTTCAGGGTGCCCAGGACGTCGTCCTCGCCCCACCGCCCCCAGTTCGAGACGCGTGCCGCGGCGGCGGCGATCGTGGCCTCGGGGTCCTGCGGGTCCAGCACGGGGATACCTCCTGCGTCGACGGTGACCAGGAGCACTGTCGTCGCCGCCGGGGCATCAGGGAAGCCCGGAGTGGTGATGCAGGTCATCAGCTCCGTGGATGGAGCCGATGCCCGGCAGACGGTCAGCCGTCGAGCACGGTCCACAGGTGCGCGATGCGGCCGTCGACCACCTGCGCGACGTCCAGCCCGCCGAGGACCGGGTCGCCGCCGGGCGGGCCGAGCCGCCAGGCGCGCATGCCCAGGTCGGCCACGCCGCGGTACGGGCCCTCGGGCACGAAGACGAAGCCGGGGCCCTGCGCGAGCAGCCCGGAGACGGTGTCGGCCAGCGCCCGCTGCCCGGTGACGGTGCGCTCGGCGTCGCTGAAGACGACGTCCTCGGTGAACACCTCGGCGATCACCGACCCCCGCCGCTGCGGGTCCGGCTCGTTGAACACGCCGGAGATCATCCGGCCCAGCAGTTCCTCGGCGGTCGGTACGGACTCGGTCACGGGGGACCCTCTCCACTCGGTCGGCACGGGCTCCCGCAAGTTACATGAGATGTCACCCAATGGGTGGTCGATGGCCGGGCCGGGGGCGTGGGAGCGTGGGGCGGTGTCCGCCGAGGTCGAGGTGCCGCCCGAGTCACCGTTCGCCCTGCTCACCGCCGCGGAGCGCCGGGCCTGGTTCGCCTTCATGAAGGTGCAGCTGCGGCTGCGGTACGAGATGAACCGGCAGCTGCAGGCCGACAGCGGGATCTCGCTGGCCGACTACGACCTGCTGGTGGCGCTGACCAGCGACCCCGCCGGCACGATGGCGATGTCCGCCCTCGCCGCCCGGATCGGCACCGAGCGCAGCCGGACCTCCCACCACGCCAAGCGGATGGCGACCCGGGGCCTGGTGTCCCTGGGCGCCGCCGCGGACGACCGGCGGGTGACCGAGGTGTCGCTGACCGACCAGGGCCGGGCCACGCTGCTGGCCGCCGCCCCGCGGCACGTCGAGCTGGTGCGGGCGATGTTCCTGGACGACCTCGGGCCGGCCGCGCTGGACGAGCTGAGCGGGACACTGGAGCAGGTCTACGACCGGATCATCGAGCAGGGGACGCTGCCCCGCCCCGCGGACCACCCCTAGCGGCCCGGTGCCGCGGAGTCCACCCGGCGCGCGCGGTCGTGGTGGGCCAGCGCGTGGTGCGGGTCCTCGGCGGTGCGGGCCGGGCTGACGTGCACGGTGGCGTCGACGAGCTTCGGGACGTCGTGCAGCAGCCGGTGGTGGACGTCGACGGCGATGTCGTGGCCGGCGACGACGCCCAGGGCCGGGTCGACCGTGACCGCCACCTCGGCGCGGATGCGGTGCCCGGTCCAGCGCACCCGGAGCCGCTCGACGTCCAGGACGCCGGGGGTGGATCGGACGGTGGCCTCGGCGGTGTCGAGCACCTCGGGCTCGACGGCGTCCATGAGGCGCCGGTAGACGTCGCGGGCTGCGCTCTTGAGCACCAGCAGGATGGCCACGGTGATGGCCAGCCCGACCAAGGGGTCGGCGAGCGGGAAGCCGGCGAGCACCCCGAGCGCGCCGACGACGACGGCGAGGGACGTGAGGCCGTCGGTGCGGGCGTGCAGGCCGTCGGCGACCAGTGCTGCGGAGCCGATGCGGCGGCCGACGCGGATTCGGTAGAGGGCGACGAGTTCGTTGCCGGCGGCGCCGACGAGGCCGGCGGCGATGACGACCCCGACGTCCGTGATGGGCTGTGGATCGAGGAGTCGGTGGATGGATTCGTAGCCGGCCAGCACCGCCGACAGGGCGATCATCGCGACGATGAAGACGCCGGCGAGGTCCTCGGCGCGGTCGTAGCCGTAGGTGTAGCGGCGGGAGGCGGCGCGGCGGCCGAGCCGGAACGCGATCCACAGCGGGACGGCGGTCAGTGCGTCGGAGAAGTTGTGCACGGTGTCGGCGAGCAGGGCGATGGACCCGGTGAACCAGACGACGACGGACTGGGCGATCGCCGTCACCAGCAGGACGACGAGGCTGATCTTGAGCGCGCGGATGCCCTCGGCGCTGGACTCCAGGGCGGTGTCGATGGAGTCGGCCGAGTCGTGGCTGTGCGGGCGGAGGACGCCCAGCACGAACCCCTTGAGCCCGGTCGAGTGGTCGTGGCCGTGCTCCCCGTGCGGGTGCTCCCCGTGGTGGTGCCCGTGGGGCGCGGTCACGACGAGACCTCGCCCCGGGAGGTCGGGAGGGTGCTGACGCCGGCGTCCGGGCGGTGGTGGTCCGGGACGGCGGCGGTGGCGTGGTCGGCGTTGTAGACCGCGTCGGTGACCAGCTGGGCGATGTGGTCGTTCTCCAGTCGGTAGTAGACCGACGTGCCCTCCCGGCGGGTCTGCACCAGGCGGGTCATCCGCAGCTTGGCCAGGTGCTGGGACACCGAGGCCGGGGTCTTCCCGACGTGGTCGGCGAGCTCGTTGACCGACAGCTCACGGTCGATCAGCGCCCACAGCAGCTGGATGCGGGTGGCGTCGGAGAGCATCCGGAACACCTCGACCGCCAGGTCGACCTGCTCGCCCGGCAGCACCGCGCGGCGTGCTCCGCTGTCCGCATCCATATGCAGACAATAGAGGACGCTCGCTCGACACGGCAGATGCAACTGTGGTTGCCTCGCCGCCGTGGTCGGGCCGAGCGGGGCGGAGTGGGTCGTGCTGAGCTACCGGCTGCCCCGGGAGCCGTCCGGTCCGCGGACGACGTTGTGGCGCCGGTTGAAGCGGCTGGGCGTGGGGTCCCTGGGCGACGGGGTGGTGTGCCTGCCCGCGGACGCCCGTACCCGCGAGGAGTTCGAGTGGCTGGCCGCCGACGTCCACGCCCACGGCGGGCGGGCCGGGGTCTGGACGGCCCGGGCGCTCACCGTCGAGCACGAGCATCAGGTGCTCGCCGAGATGGGGGCGGCGCGTGCGGCCGAGTACGACGCCGTTGCCGCCGCGGCGGCGACCGCCACCGCGGGCCCGGATCCCGGCAGCCGGCGGCGGGAGCTGGGCCGCCTGCGCCGGGAGCTGCGCGCGGTGGCGCGCCGCGACTTCACCGGGCGCCCCGAGCGCGACGCGGCGGAGCGGGCCCTGGCCGAGCTCGTGCCCTCGGCCGCCGAGGTCACCGCCCCGGCGGGCGACCGGTCGTGAGGTGGGCGACCCGGGCCGGGGTGCACGTCGACCGGGCTGCGTGCGCCTGGCTGATCCGCCGGCACATCGACCCGGCCGCGGAGTTCGTGTTCCTCGACGACTGGTCCGACCCGGGCTCGCTGCCCGCCGACCTGGTCCTGTTCGACGTGCCGGGCACCGGGATCGGGCACGTCGGCCGGGACTGTGCACCTTCGAGACCCTGCTGCGGCTGCACGAGCTGGCCGACCCGGTGCTGTGGCGGATCGCGGAGGTCGTGCACGCCGCCGACCTCGACGACGACCTGTTCGACGCACCCGAGGCGCCCGGCGTGGACGCGGTGGTCCGCGGCCTGACCATGACCGGCACCGACCCGTAGACCCTCGCCGTCCCCGACGCGGTCTTCGACGCCCTGCACGAGTTCCACCGCCAGCGGCTGCTCCGCGGCCGCCAACCGTCCTGCCCCCCCCCGAGACCTCGAGGACGACGACCGATGAACCCGGACCCCGCCGCCCCCGCGGGCACGCCGCCGACCGACGGCTCCCTCGACGGGCAGTCGACGGTGCCCTTCGGCACGGCCGTGCGCGCCTGGTTCGCCATCTCGCTGCAGACCTTCGGCGGGCCCGCCGGCCAGATCGCGGTGATGCAGCGCAGCCTGGTCGAGGAGAAGCGGTGGATCGGCCAGCGCCGATTCCTGCACGCGATGAACTACTGCATGCTGCTGCCCGGCCCCGAGGCCCAGCAGCTGGCCACCTACGTGGGCTGGTTGCTGCACGGCACCCGCGGGGGACTGGTGGCCGGCGGGCTCTTCGTGCTGCCGGGGCTGCTCGCCCTCCTGGGGTTGTCGGCGGTCTACGTCGCCTTCGGCACCACGGTCGCCGTCCTCGCGGTCTTCGCCGGGCTCGCGCCAGCGGTGCTCCCCGTCGTCGCACAGGCCGTCACCCGGGTCGGTAAGCGGGCGCTGACCAGCCCCGCGCTGGTCGCGATCGCGGTCGGTGCCTTCCTGGCGCTGACGCTCCTGCAGGTGCCGTTCCCGCTGGTGGTGGAGCTGGCCGGGGCGGCCGGGTGGGCGATGGGCCGGTTCCGGCCGGGCCTGCTCGCCGAGCGGGCGAAGGCCGCCGAGGCCGACGACGGACCCCCGCCGGTGATCCCCGACGACGTGCTGCACACCGAGGCGCCCTCGTGGCGGCGCACCCTGAGGGTGCTGGTGGTCGGCCTGGTGGCCTGGGGGGTGCCGATCGCGGTGGGCCGGCAGCACGCTCACCGACCAGGGCCTGTTCTTCTCCGGCGCCGCCGTGGTCACCTTCGGCGGCGCCTACGCCGTGCTGGCCTACGTCGCGCAGCAAGCCGTCGCCGTCTACGGCTGGCTCAGCCCCGGGGAGATGGTCCGGGGCTTGGCGCTGGCCGAGTCCACTCCGGGGCCCTTGATCATTGTCGTGCAGTTCCTGGCGTTCCTGGGCGCGTACCGGGCGCCCGGCGACCTGGACCCCTGGGAGGCCGCGGTGCTCGCCTCGCTGCTGGTCACCTGGGTGACCTTCGTGCCGAGCTTCCTGTTCGTCCTGCTCGGCGCCCCGTACATGGAGCGGCTGCGCGGCAACCGCAGCCTCTCGGCGGCGCTGACCGGCATCACCGCCGCCGTGGTCGGGGTGATCGCCAACCTGGGGGTCTACTTCGCCGTGCACACCCTGTTCCGGGAGAGCAGCGCGGCGTCCTGGGGCTCGTTCGCGCTGGAGGTCCCCGACGTCGGCACGCTGCGCTGGGTCGCCGTCGTGCTGACCGTGGTGGCGGCCGTCCTGCTGTTCCGGCTGAAGCTCCCCGTGCTGAAGACCCTGGGGATCTGTGCCGGGCTGGGGCTGGCCGCCGGGCTCGCCGGGCTGCCGGTCTCGTGAGCACGGCGGGGCGGGGCGCGCGGGGACTTGCAGACCCCTTGGTCCCGTCACCGCGCCTCACTAGGTTGACGGTCATGCGACCACCGGCTCCCGCGCGCACCCGGCCCCGTCGGGTCGCACCGACCGGCTGAGGCCGGGATGCCCCCGACACCCGGGCCAGCGGCGGTCGCCCCCGACGTCGTCCGGCCGGTCCTGGACGAGCTGACCTCGCTGGCCCGCCAGCTGCTGGGCTCGGCCGCGGCGCTGGTGAGCATCGTGCGCGCGGACACCCTGCAGTGGCTGGCCTCCGCCCCGGACTCGGCACCGGTCGACCAGGACCTGCCGGCGCACGCGGTGTGGACGGCGCCCACAGTCTTCTGCCAGCAGGTGGTGGCCACCGGCGCCCCGCTGCTGGTGCCCGACACCCGGGAGCTGGCCGACGACGCCGCGGTGCCCAGCGACGCCCTCGTCGACCTGCACACCCGCGCCTACTGCGGCGTCCCGCTCACCGGGGCCGCCGGTGAGGTGGTCGGCGTCCTCTGCGCGGTGGAGACCGCCCCGCGGTCGTGGACCGCGGCGGACGTGCGCGCCCTGACCCAGCTCGCCGTGCTCGCCTCGTCCGAGCTGGCCGCCCGCCAGCGGGGTGCGGAGTCCGCGGTGTCCCAGCGGCGGGCCGAGAACGCCACCGGCCACGCCCAGCTGCTGCTGCGGCTGTCCGAGGCGCTGGCCGACACCGCCACCGTGGCCGACGTCGCCCGCGAGGTCTCCGTCGCCGCGGCCGAGACGCTGGGCGTGCCCTGGTCCTACGTCGGGCTGCTCGACGGCCGCGCCCCGGTCGTCCGCTTCGTCCCGGTCCCCGGTCGGGACGGCGACGAGGACCCGGCGTGGCAGTCGGTGCCGCTCGGGGACGCCGACCCCGCCGGGTGGGTCGGCGTGCACGGCGAGCCGATCTTCTTCGAGGACGCCGCCGCGCTGCTGGCCCGGCACCCGGGCACCTGGTCGCCCGAGGACGGGCCGGTGGCCTACGAGGCGACCGCGCACCTGCCGCTGTCGGTCGGTGGCCGGCAGATCGGCGTGCTGAGCCTGGTCTTCGACCGCGTGCGGCGCTGGACCGCGCAGGACAAGGCGGCCAAGCTGGCGCTGGCCCGGTACACCGCGCAGGCCCTGGACCGGGCGCTGCTGCTGGCCGACCGGGTGTCGGTGGCCCGCACCCTGCAGCGGGCGATGATGACCGACCTGCCCGAGCCCGACCACCTGCACGTCGCCGCCCGGTACGTGCCGGCCAGCGGGTCCGACCAGGTCGGCGGTGACTGGTACGACGCGTTCCTGACCCCCGACGGCGCCACCGAGCTGGCGATCGGGGACGTGACCGGGCACGACATCGTGGCCGCGGCGACGATGGGCCAGCTCCGCTCGATCCTGCGCGGCTACGGCGTGGACCGCGACGAGGTGCCCTCGCAGACCCTGCGCCGGCTGGACCGGGCCATGACCGCGCTGCGGATCGACACGCTGGCCACGGTGCTGCTGGCCCGGGTCGAGCAGACCGACTCCGACGAGCGGGCCGGGCTGCGCCGGCTGCGCTGGTCCAGCGCCGGGCACCCCCCGCCCGTGCTGGTGCACGACGACGGCCGCACCGAGGTGCTCTGGCGGGCCGCGGACCCCCTGCTCGGCCTGGGCACCGAACCGGCGCGGCACGACCACGTCGTCGCCCTGCCGCCGGGCTCGACCCTGGTGCTGTACACCGACGGGCTGGTCGAGCGGCGCCGGGAGGACCTGGACGCCGCGATCGCCGCGCTCGCCGCCCAGCTGGGCCGCCTGCACCACCTGCCGCTGGACGAGCTGCTGGACGAGGTGGTCGCCACCGCCGACCAGGGTGGGGACGACGACGTCGTCGTCCTCGCGGTCCGCCTGCACCCCGAGGACCGCCCGACCCCGTAGCGGCTGGCCCGGAGCTCAGAGGTCGGCGGCGTCCACGTCGCCGGCGACCACCGCAGCGCCGACGGCGTCGGTGGTGGTGTCCAGGTCCACCGCGCGCCGGCGGATGACCTGCAGGGCCTCGTCGGCGTCCAGGGGGTGGCGGGCCATGAGCATGCCGATGGCCTGCCAGGTGACCAGGCGGGGAGCCGCGGCGCCCCGGAACCAGGGACTCCCCGCCTGCCCGGACCCGACCGGCCGGAGCATCGCGCCGAGGGTCAGGTGCTGGGCGACCAGGTCGCCCGTGACCACGGCGGTGAAGGTGTCCAGGCCGCGGAGACCGTCGTCGTCGGCGAGGTAGAGGTCCAGGGCGCCGAAGCCTCGACCCCGGTCCCGCAGCGGCAGCGAGGCGACCGCGGTGTAGGAGGTGCGCCGACGCAGCAGGTCGTGGAACCCCGGCCAGCGTCGTGCCATGTCCACGTCGTCGCTGAAGGTGGGGTGCCCGATGCGGTGCACGGCCAGGCAGGGGCCCTCGCCGGCGGTGAACTGCAGCTGCTCCGCCATCGCGGCCTCGGCGTTCGACGCGCCCACCGGGAGCCGGCGCAGGGGCTCGTCGGTGAGCAGGCTGATCCCGGCGGCGGCGGTCCCCAGCACCGCCGCGGCCGTGCGGGCCAGCCGGACCGGCAGGTCCTGCGCGCCGCCGTCGCCGTCCGGCTCCTGCGCGGTCAGCGCGGCGGCGAACCGTTCCTCGATCGACGCGGTGGACCCGGCCCCGGTCATGGCCGGCCCGCGTCGTCGTCGGTCCGCCGGGCGCTGGCCATGATCTCGGCGGCCAGCAGGCGGAGTTTCTTGTTCTCCCGCTGGGACATCGCCGACAGCAGCGCGAAGGCCTGGTCGGCGTCGATGCCGTGCCGGCCCATGAGCAGCCCCTTTGCCTGCTCGATGACCGCGCGGTGGGCGGTGGCCTCCTGCAGCTGCTCGACGGTGCGGGCCAGGCCGTCGTAGCTGTGCTTGTTGCTGATCGCCACGGCTGCGCGACCGGCCAGCCCGACCGCCACCTCGACGGCGGGCGGGCCGAAGCGGTCGGGAAGCGCATCTCGGGGACCAGGATGATCCCGCCGGACACCGCGGACTCCAGGCACGGGCCGTGGTCCAGGCCGAACTGGACCTCGTCGAGCTCGAAGGCGAGCAGCCCGGTCCACGAGGCCGCCGAGGGCCGGCCCCGCTCGACGAGGGTGACCGAGGCCTCGACGTCGGCGCCGAGCATCGTCTTGGCGGCCCCGGCGACCTTGGTCAGCACCGACCGCATCGACTCCCTGCTCATCAGCAGGGTCTGCATGGGGTCCATGGCCGGCGAGCCGGGGCCCTGGTCGGGCCCCGCACCGGGGTCGGTGTGCTGGGACGTCATGGTGGCTCGTCTCCCGGGGCCCGGCAGGGCCCCTGCGGCCGGGGCACCCACCGTCCCCGGGGACGCCGTGGTCCTCGACGTCCCGATCTCGACCGCTGCGGCCGAACCTACCGTCGCGGGCCGCTCCCCGCGCGGGTGCTCAGCCGCCGAGCTGGCGCACCCAGTCGGCGGGGAGGCGGTCGGCGGGCCCGGGCACGGACTGCTCCTCCGGGTGGCTGGACGGCGCCGCCAGCTCCGGGCCGTCGTACCCCTGCTGGGTCCGGTAGTCGTAGAACCAGTCCTCGCCCGGCTCGAAGCTCTGGATGACCGGGTGCCCGGTGGCCTCGGCGTGCTTGGTCGCGTGCTTGTTGAGCGAGTCGTCGCAGCAGCCCACGTGGCCGCACTGCGCGCAGCGGCGCAGGTGGAACCACCAGGACGAGCTGGCCTCGCACTCGACGCAGCCGGGGCCGCTGGGCGGGACGGAGGGGTCGATGCCGGTCGGTGTGGTCACCGGCCCAGCCTGCCAGCCGGGGCAGCCCGGGCCCACCCCCCGGACGCCGGGACCGCAGGCAGGGGGCGCGGATGGGGGGAGCAGCTCAGCCCCCGTCCCGGCTACCGACCGGCCCGGGGGCGATCTAGCGTCTGGGACGTGGACAACCGGGCCGAGATCAGAGACTTCCTGGCCACCCGCCGCGCGCGGTTGAGCCCGGCGGAGGTCGGCCTGCCCACCTCCGGCCGGCGCCGCGTCCCCGGGCTGCGCCGGGAGGAGGTCGCCGTCCTCGCCGGGGTCAGCACCGACTGGTACATCCGGCTGGAGCGCGGCCACATCGCCGAGGTGTCCGAGGACGTGCTGGCCGCCGTCGCCCGGGCGCTGCGCCTGGACGACGCCGAGCGCTCCCACCTGGACGACCTCGCCCGCGCCGCCCGGCCCACCCGCGTGCCCCGCCGCCGCGCCAGCCGGCAGGTCCGGCCCAGCGTGCAGTGGATGCTCGACGCGATGACCGGGGCGCCGGCCATCGTCCGCAGCGGCAGCATGGACCTGGTCGCGGTCAACGCCCTGGGCCGGGCGCTGTACTCACCGGTGTACGAGTTCGCCCGCGGCGGCCCGGCGAACATCGCCCGCTTCCAGTTCCTGGACCCGCGGGCGCGGGACTTCCACGCCGACTGGGCGGCCGCCGCCGACACCACCGTCGCGATCATGCGCACGGCCGCCGGGCGCGACCCGGGCAACCGGGCGATCACCGACCTGGTCGGCGAGCTGGCCACCCGGAGCGAGGAGTTCGGCGCCCGCTGGGCCGGGCACGACGTCCGGCTGCACCACGCCGGGGTCAAGACCTTCGTGCACCCGGTCGTCGGCGAGCTCGAGCTGTCCTTCGACGCCGTCGACCTGCCCTCCGACGACCTGTGGGGGCTCAACCTCACCGCCTACACCGCGCCGCCGGGCTCGCCGACCGCCGACTCGCTGGCCGTGCTGGCCAGCTGGGCGGCCACCCGGGACGGGACGGCGGCCGAGCACCGCAGCACGCCCGCCTGACCGCGTCCCGCACCGGCGGGCCTCCCACCACCCCCCCCAGGGGCGGCACCTCCGTGCCGCCCCCGTCCAGCGACCCCCGAGGAGCAGCACCGTGGAGATCTCCCGCCCGCAGCCGACCGCGAAGGGCCCGGCCGAGTGGTTCACCGGCGACGTCTACATGGACGTCGTCGTGCGCAACCCCGAGCCGTCGGCCGTCCGGATGAACCTCGTCCGGTTCATGCCCTGCGCCCGCACCGCCTGGCACTCCCACCCCCGCGGCCAGGTCCTGGTGGTCACCGACGGCGTCGGCCTGGTCCAGGCCCGCGGCGGCGAGGTGACCGTCGTCCGCCCCGGCGACGTGGTCTGGACCCCGCCGGGCGAGGAGCACTGGCACGGCGCGGCCCCCGACCACGCCATGGCGCACCAGGCGCTGTGGGAGGGCGACGAGACGGCCTGGGGCGACCAGGTCACCGACGACGAGTACGGCTACCCGGCCTGAGCCGGGAACCCACCCACACCGAGAGAGAGCGGACCACCATGCGCGCCACCGTCATGTACGCAGCCGGCGACGTCCGGGTCGAGGAGGTCCCCGACCCGGTCCTCACCGCACCCACCGACGCGGTCATCCGGGTCACCCACGCCTGCGTCTGCGGCTCCGACCTGCACCCGTACCACGACCTGCCGGACACCCCCGGGGGGCGGCGGATGGGCCACGAGGCCATCGGCGTCGTGGAGGAGGTCGGCTCCGCCGTGACCACCCTGTCCGTCGGCGACACGGTCATCGTGCCGTTCGCCTGGTCCGACGGCACCTGTGCCTTCTGCCGCGACGGGATCACCACCTCCTGCGTGCACGGCGGGTTCTTCGACGGTGCGCCGTCGGCGACGCAGGCCGAGAAGCTGCTCGTGCCGCAGGCCGACGGCACCGCGGTCGTCGTCCCGGCCGGCACCGACGAGGCGCTCATGCCCTCGCTGCTGACCCTGTCCGACGTCTACCTGACCGGCCACCACGCCGCGCACCAGGGCGGGGTGGGTCCGGGGAAGACCGTCACCGTCATCGGGGACGGCGCCGTGGGCCTGTCCGCCGTCCTCGCCTCGGCCCAGCTCGGCGCGGAGACGATCATCCTGATGGGCCGGCACACCGACCGGACCGACCTGGGCCGGGAGTTCGGCGCCACCCACGTCGTGGCAGCCCGGGGCGAGGAGGGCATCGCCGAGGTCCTCGAGATCACGGGCGGCGAGGGATCGCACGTGGTGCTGGAGGCCGTGGGCCACCTGCCGGCCTACGAGCAGGCCTACGGCGTCGTCCGGCCCGGCGGCACGATCAGCCGGGTCGGCGTCCCGCAGTACGAGGACGCCCCGGTCGGCTTCGCCAGCCTGTTCGGCAAGAACGCCACCCTCACCGGCGGGCCGGCCACGGTGCGCGCCTACCTGGAGGCGGTGCTGCCGCAGGTCCTGGACGGCACCATCGACCCGGGCCGGGTGTTCGACCGGGAGCTGCCGCTGGCCGACATCGCCGAGGGCTACCGGCTGATGGACCAGCGCCAGGCCCTGAAGGTGCTGATCCGGCCCTGAGCCACCGGCACGGACGGCGGGGGCCCGGTCCCGGGGGGATGATCCCCGGGGCCGGGCCCCTTCCGCGCTGCCCACCCTGCGAGAGGTCCCGCCCGATGCCGATGCGCCTGCCCCGTGCGGCCGGGTTCGCCGTCGCGTCGGCGGCGCTCGTGCTGGTGTTCGTCTCGGCCGGGTCGCCGATCCCGCTCTACAACACCTACCGCGCGCAGGACGGGCTCACCGACGCCGACCTGTCGGTGGTGACCGCGGTCTACCTGTCGATGGCCGCGGTGTCCCTGCTGGTGCTGGGCCGGTTGTCCGACCACCTGGGCCGGCGGGCGGTCGGCCTGGCCGCGCTGGTGTCCTCGGCCGTGGGCCTGGTGCTCCTGCTGGACGTCGACGGGGTGGGCGAGCTCGCCGCCGGGCGCGCGTTCCAGGGGCTGGCCACCGGGCTGGCCTCCAGTGCCCTGGGTGCCTACGTGGTGGACACCGCGCCGCCGCGGCGGCCGTGGCTGCCGGCGGTGGTGACCGGGGCGTCGCCGATGCTGGGCATCCCGCTGGGGGCGCTGCTGTCCGGGGCGCTGGTCGACCACGGCCCGGCTCCCCGGCAGCTCACGTTCGTCGTGGTCGGGGTGCTGCTCGCCGTGGTCGCCGTCCTGCTGGCGCTGGGGCCGGAGACCGTGCCGCCGGGGGCGGGCCGGGCCCGGGGTGCCGCGGCGTCGCTGCGGCCCCGGGTGCTGGTGCCCGCCGGTGCGCGGCGGCCGCTGCTGGCGATGGCCGGGCTGATCCTGGCGACCTGGTCGGTGGGCGGCTTCTACCAGGCGTTCGGCCCCTCGATCGCCGAGGTGGAGCTGGGCTCGACGGCGGCGCTGACGGCCGGCGCGGTGTTCGCCTCCTTCACCGTGCTCGCCTTCCTGGGCGGCCCGCTGACCGCGCGGGTGCCGGCGCACCGGGCGCTGCAGGCCGGGATGCTGGCCTACGCGGTCTGCATGGCCGGCGTCCTCTGGGCCCTGCACGCCGGGGCGACCGCGGCGTTCCTGGTCGTGAGCCTGGTCGCCGGGGTGACCCAGGGGGTGGCGCAGACCGGGGGCATGCAGACCCTGCTGGCCCGGACGGCGCCGGGGGAGCGGGCCGGCCTGCTGTCCACGGTCTTCCTGCTCAACTACAGCTGCGCGGCGGTCCCCAGCCTGGTCGCCGGCCGGCTGACCACCACGTTCAGCCTCTTCCAGATCGCCTGCGGGTACGCCGTCCTCGTCGTGGTCGGGGTCGTGGTGGCCGTCGTCCTGGTCCGCCCGGTGCCCGCGCCGCCGGGGCTCACGGCCGCAGCGGGAACGCGGTCCGCCGTCCCGCGAGGGTGAGCGCGACCGCCGCGGCGGCGAGCCCGGACATCACGACCGGCAGGGCGAGCCCGCCGGCGGCGCCGACCACCACGGCACCGAGCACGCCGGCCGCCGCGATGGCGACGTTGAAGGCCACCCCGAGCAGGGTGTTGGCCACGTCGGCGTTCGCGCCGCCGGCGATCCCGATGGCCGTCTGCAGCTGGGCGGCCGCGCCGCCGAAGGCCACGCCCCACACCACCACCGCCACGAGGACCACCGCGGTGGAACCCCGGCCGACCAGCAGCACGGCCCCGGCGAGGATGAACAGCCCGGTGCCGGCGAGCACCAGCGGGCGCAACCACCGGTCCAGCAGGACGCCGGTGACGACCAGGCCGCCGATCGCCGCGACGCCGAAGACGACCAGCACGACGTCCACCGACAGCGCGGAGCCGGCGGCGCGGAGGTAGGCCGAGACGTAGGTGTAGACGACGTTGTGCGCCAGCATCCAGGTCACGATCACGGCCAGCACCGGCGCGATGCCCGGCAGCCGCACCACCCGGGACAGCGGCAGCCGGGACTCCGGCGCCTGGCCCGGTGCGTCCGGGACGAGCACCAGGGCCAGCAGCGCGGTGAGCACCGCCAGCGCGGTGAGCGCCCCGAACGACCAGCGCCAGTCCAGCGTGCTGCCCACCCACGAGCCCAGCGGCGTGCCCAGGGCCAGGCCGACCGGGGTGCCGACCGAGGCGATCGCCAGCGCCCGGCCGGACCGCCGGGACCCGCTGATCCGGCGGGCGTAGCCGGCCGTCATGCCCCAGACCAGCCCGGAGACCGCGCCGGCGACGAAGCGGGCGACCAGGGAGACGACGACGTCGCCGGACACGGTGGTGACCGCGGTGGCCAGGGCGAACACCAGGACGGCGGCGAGGAGCAACGGCTTGCGGCGCAGTCCGCGGGTCAGCGTGACCGCGGGGATGGCCGCGACGACGGTGCCCACGGCGTAGGCGCTGACGAACTGGCCGGCGACGCCCTCGCCGACGTCCAGGCCCGCGGCGATCTGGGGCAGCAGCCCGGCGGGCATCGTCTCGGTGGCGATGAGCAGGAAGCCGGTGAGGGCCAGCACCAGCAGCGCGGCGACGGGCAGGTGGTCCGGGTCGGCGTCCACCCCCGGTCGGGCGGCGGTGGGTACGGGTCCTGCGGTCGGGCTGCGCACGGGTCCTCCGGTGGTTCGTGGCCGGTGGGCACACCACGTGCCCACCGGCCACGGAACCCGCCCGACCGACCCGGCGGCAGGGTCGGTTCATGGGGGGACCGGCAACCCCCCTCTGCTCAGAGGCTGCTGCCCGCGGCGGCGGCGTGCGGCTCGATCGCGGCGATCTCGTCGGCGGTCAGGTCCGGGCCGGCCAGCGCCTGCAGGTTGGCCTCCAACTGCGCCACCGAGCTCGCGCCGATGATCGCGGTGGTGACCCGCTCGTCGCGCAGCACCCAGCGCAGCGCGAGCTGGGCGAGGGTCTGCCCGCGGCCGGCCGCCACCTCGTTCAGTGCCCGGGCGCGCGCGGTCAGGTCGTCGGTGACGTCGTCGGCGGACAGGTAGGCGCTGCGGGTGGCCCGCGAGCCCTCCGGGACGCCGTTGAGGTACCGGTCGGTCAGCCGGCCCTGGGCCAGCGGGGAGAACACCGCGACACCGGCCCCGGCCGTCGCGGCCGCCTCCAGCACACCGCCCTCCGGGCTGCGGTCGAAGATCGAGTACCGGGGCTGGTGCAGCGTCAGCGGGGTGCCCAGGTCGGCCAGCAGCTCGGCGGACCGGGCGGTGTCCTCGGGGGAGTAGTTCGAGATGCCGACGTAGAGCGCCTTGCCGCTGCGGACGATCGCGTCCAGCGCGCCCATCGTCTCCTCGAGCGGGGTGTCGACGTCCCGGCGGTGGGAGTAGAAGACGTCGACGTAGTCCAGGCCGGTGCGGCGCAGCGACTGGTCGAGGCTGGCGACCAGGTACTTGCGGGAGCCGCCGTCGCCGTAGGGGCCCGGCCACATGTCGTAGCCGGCCTTGCTGGAGATCAGCAGCTCGTCGCGGTACGGGCGCAGGTCGCTGGCCAGGACCTGGCCGAAGGTGGTCTCGGCGGCGCCGTAGGGCGGGCCGTAGTTGTTGGCCAGGTCGATGTGGGTGACCCCGAGGTCGAATGCCCGGCGCAGGATCGCCCGCGGGGTGGCCAGCGGCCGGTCGGCGCCGAAGTTCTGCCACAGGCCCAGCGAGACGGGCGGCAGCAGCAGTCCGCTGCGGCCGGCCCGGCGATAGTCGGTCGTGGCGTAGCGGTCGGCGGCTGGGGTCCAGCCGGAGTCGGTCCGGTCCTCGGTGATCACGAGCGGTGTCCTCTCGGGACGTGCGGCGGGGGCGTCGGCTGTCGATGGTGCAGGCCCACCGCCCGGGTGCGGACGGCGGGCCTGCACCGGTTCAGCGCTCCCGTCGACCGTAGGGCGTGCCGCCGGTGATCACCGCCGCCATCGTCGCGGGCTCGAACAGCGCGGCCGGTCCCAGGTCGGGGGCGCCGGCCCGGTCCAGGCGGGCGCGGGCGTCGGCGGGCAGGTCGAGGTCGGCGGCCGCCAGGTTGGCGGTGACCTGCTCCGGCGTCCGGGCGCCGACCAGCACCGAGTCGACGCCGGGCCGGCCCAGCACCCAGGCCAGGGCGACCTGGGCCGGTGCGGCGCCGAGGTCGGCGGCGACCTCGCGGACCACCTCGACGACGGCGCGGTTGGCGGGGGTGTCCTTGCTGCTGCCGAACGGGTTCGGTCCCGACAGCCGCCCGCCGGCCGCGCCCGACCGGTACTTGCCCGACAGGAGCCCGCCGGCCAGCGGGCTCCACGGCACGATGCCCAGGCCGAGCTCCCGGGCCGCGCGGACGTGCTCGACCTCGATCGTCCGGGCCACCAGGGAGTACTCCAGCTGGAGCGCGACCGGTCCGGGCGCGCCGTGCGCGGCGGCCAGGGTGGCCACCTGGGTGGCGAACCAGGAGGGGACGTCGGACAGGCCCCAGTGCGCGACCTTCCCGGCCCGGACCAGGTCGACCATGGTGGACAGCACCTCCTCGGCGGGGGTGACGTCGTCCCAGACGTGCAGCCAGAACAGGTCGACCGAGTCGGTCCCCAGCCGGCGCAGCGACCCCTCGAGCGACCGGACGGCGTTCTTCCGGCCGGCGCCGCCGGTCAGCGGGCCGCCGCCGGTGTTGAAGCCGTACTTGGTGGCCAGCACGACCCGGTCGCGGATCCCGCGGGCGGCGATCAACCTGCCCAGGATCTCCTCGCTGCGGCCGCCGGAGTAGACGTCGGCGGTGTCCACGGCGGTGCCGCCGGCGTCCAGGTAGCGGTCCAGGACCGCACCGGAGGTGGCCTCGTCGGAGCCCCAGGCGTCGTTGCCGATCGTCATGGCGCCGAGGGTGAACGGGCTGACCAGCAGCCCGGAGCGGCCCAGGGTGCGGAGCGGGGTGCGCACCGGGTCAGCCCAGCCGGGTGGTGGAGATGCCGCCGTCGACGTCCACGGTGGTGCCGTGCACGAACGCGGCCTCGTCGGAGACCAGCCACCGGACGGCGAGCGCGACGTCGACCGGGCGCACGGGGCGGCCGGCGACGGTGGACGCGGTCATCTGGTCGAGCACGGCGGCGGCCTCGGCGTTGCCGGGGGTGGCCGTGACGCCGGGGGCGACGGTGTTCACCCGGACCCCGCGCGGGCCGTACTCGGCCGCCCACGACCGGGTCAGCTGCTCCAGCGCCGCCTTGGTGGCGGTGTACATCGCGCCGAACGGGCTGCCGACCCGGGCCATCCAGGAGCCGATGTCGACCACGACGCCGTCCCCGCGGTCGGCCATGGCCGGGGCGAGCGCGCCGACCAGCACGTGCGGGGCACGGACGTTGACCGCCAGCATCGACTCGAGGTCGTCGTCGGCGAGGTCCTCGGTGGCCGAGACCGGGTAGACCCCGGCGTTGTTCACCAGCACGTCGAGCCGGCCACCGGCCAGCTCGACCGCCCGGGCCGCGGTGGCCCGCAGCTGCGCGGGCGGGGCGGCCAGGTCGGCCACGAGGGTGTGGGCGGTGCCGCCGGCGGCGGCGATCGCGGCGGTGACGGCGTCGGCGCGGGCGGCGTCGCGCCCGCTGACCAGCACGGTGGCGCCGGAGGCGGCGAGGACGTGGGCGACGGCCTCGCCGATGCCGCTGGTGGAGCCGGTGACCCAGGCGGTGCGCCCGGCCAGCCGGTCGTCGCGGGGGAGGGTGGACAGGACGTCATGATTGGACCGCATGGTCCAGTTGTAGCAGGGAGTGGACCGAACGGTCCAGCGGGGTACGGTGGGCGCATGGCGGAGTTGACCGAGCGGGGCCGGCGCACCCGGCAGCGCATCGTCGAGGAGACCGGCCGGCAGATCCTGGCCGCGGGCATCGGCGGCACCAGCCTGGACGACGTCCGCGCCGCCACGCTGACCAGCAAGTCCCAGCTGTTCCACTACTTCCCCGGCGGCAAGTCCGAGCTGGTGCGGGCGGTCGCCGAGTGGGAGGGCGCCGAGCTGCTGGCCGCCCAGGAGCCGCACGTGCACGACCTGTCCACCCGCGCCTCCTGGGAGGCCTGGCGGTCGGCGCTGGTCGACTACTACATCGGCCAGGGCCGGTGGGCCTGCCCGATCGGCTCGCTGGCCACCGAGGCCGCGGCGCGGGACCCCGAGCTGGCGGCCACCGTGGCCGGCGCGTTCGGCGCCTGGGCGGACCTGCTGGCCGCGGGGGTGCGGCGGATGCAGGAGGGCGGCTCGGTCCCTGCCGACGCCGACCCCCGGCGGATCGCGGCCTCGATCCTGTCGGCCATCCAGGGTGGGCTGGTGCTCAGCCAGCCGCTGCACGACCCCTGGCCGCTGGAGGCCGCGCTGGACCAGGCGCTGCACGCGCTGGACGCACCGGCCCGATCCGGATCGTGACCTGACCGACACCTGTGCGGTACCTGTGCGCGCCTAGCTTCGCCCCATGACCACACCCGACGTCGCGGAGAGCCCGGGTCGCAGCGAGCTCAAGCGCTCGATCACCGCCAAGCAGCTGTACTTCTACGTGGTCGGCGACGTCCTCGGCTCGGGCATCTACGTGCTCATCGGTCTGGTCGCGGCGGCTGTCGGCGGGGCGTTCTGGATGGCGTTCCTGGCCGGCGTCACGGTGGCCACCGTGACCGGCCTCGCCTACGCCGAGCTGGTCACCAAGTACCCGCAGGCCGCGGGCGCATCGCTCTACGTGAACAAGGCCTTCGGCAAGCCCGTCCTGACCTTCTTCATCACGATCTGCATGCTCTCGGCCAACATGGCCGCGGTGGGCTCGCTGGCCGCGGGCTTCGTCCGGTACTTCGCCGGGGTGGTCGGGATGAGCGAGGACACCGTCGTGCCGGCGCTGCTCATCGCGCTGGCCTTCGTCGCCGTGATCACGCTGGTGAACCTGATCGGCATCACCGAGTCGGTGGTGGCCAACGTGGTCATGACGTTCATCGAGCTCAGCGGGCTGCTGATCATCGTGGTCATCGGGGTGATCGCGGTGTTCCAGGGCATCGGGGACCCCGCGGTGCTCGTGGAGTTCAGCGGCGAGGGCAGCAAGGCCATCGCGGTGGTCGCCGGGGTCTCGCTCGCCTTCTTCGCCATGACCGGGTTCGAGAACGCCGCCAACGTCGCCGAGGAGACCATCGACCCGTCCCGGTCCTTCCCGCGGGCGCTCATCGGCGGCATGGTGACCGCCGGTGGTGTCTACGTCCTGGTGTCGATCGCCGCGGCCCTCGCGGTGCCGGTCGACGTGCTGGCCGGCAACACGCTGCTGGAGGTGATCCGGGCGGACCTGCTGCCGATCCCGGCGAGCGTCATGCTGGTGGTGTTCGGGCTGATCGCCATGGTCGCGATCAGCAACACCGCACTGGTCACCGTCGTGGCCCAGTCCCGGATCCTGTACGGGATGGCCCGGGAGGACGTCGTCCCGGCGGTGTTCGAGAAGGTGCACCCCACCCGCCGCAGCCCCTACGTCGCGCTGCTGTTCGGCGCCGCGGTGGTCGGCGCGCTGCTGGTCATCGGCGCCGTGCTGCAGCTCAGCGGCTCCGACCTCGACGTCGTCGACCGGTTGGCCACGATCACCGTGGTCTTCCTGCTCTTCATCTACGCGCTGGTCATCGTCGCGTGCCTCAAGCTGCGTGGCAGCGACGAGACCGCGGACACCTACCGGGCGAGCACGCCCCTGCTCGTGCTGGGCGTCGTCGGCAACCTCCTCGTGCTCGTCTACACGCTCTACGACGACCCGGGTGCCCTGCTGTGGGTGGCCGGGCTGCTCGCGCTCGGCGTGGTCCTCCTCCTGGCCCAGCGCGCGTCGAGGAAGCGGTCCTCGACCACCCCGTCCACCCCGAAGGAGCACTGACCGTGCACGTCATCGTCGCCACCGACGGGTCGCAGGCGTCCCTGGCCGCGGCCCGGCAGTTCCAGTGGATAGCCGACTCCAGGGAGATCACCCACGTCACCGTGGTGGCCGTCGTCAGCCCCTACGCGGCCGTGCCGTTCGCCAACGAGCTCACCGAGCGGCGCAACGCCGAACCCACCGACTTCAGCTTCCAGGACGACGCCGCGGCGGCCGTCGACCACGTCGCCGCGGTCTTCGACGGCTGGGGCCCGACGATCCACACGCAGGTGCGCAGCGGCTCCCCGGCAGCCGAGATCATCCGCGCGGCCGTGGACACCGACGCCGGCCTGATCTCGCTGGCCTCGGGCAGCCGGGGCCTCACCGCCACGATCCTGCTGGGGACGACGGCCGCACGCGTCCAGCACTCGGCGCCGTGCCCGGTGCTGGTGTGCCGGCCCACGGCGGGGTCCGGAGGACGGTGACGGCCGGTGTGCCCGGCGAGGAGGACGGGCAGGACGGGTTCGCGCGTACTTTCCGGGCATGACCTCTGCACCCACCCTGACGCCGGAGCTCGAGCGGATCCTGGACTCGGTCCCGGCTGTCCCGGTCGCGACCGACGCCCTCCGGTACTCCTGCGGTGACGCCGAGCTCGAGGGCTACCTCGCCGCGCCGGCCGACGCCGCGGGGCCGCGCCCGGCGGTCCTGGTGCTGCACGACTGGGCCGGGATGACCGACCACGTCCGGGTGCGGGCGCAGATGCTGGCCCGGCTGGGCTACGTCGCGCTGGCCGGGGACGTCTTCGGCGTCGACGAGCAGCCCGCGTCGCCCGAGGAGTCGGCCGCCCTGGCCGGCCGGTACTACGGCGACGTCGAGCTCTTCCGCGCCCGGGTGCTGGCCAACCTGGACGCCCTGCGCGCCGACCCGCGGGTGGACACCGCGCGGATCGCCGTCATGGGCTACTGCTTCGGCGGCAGCGGTGCATTGGAGGCCGCCCGGGCCGGTGCCGACGTCCGCGGGGTGGTGTCCTTCCACGGCGGCCTGGGCACCGGCGCGCCCGCCGAGGCGGGGAGCGTGACCGCGTCCGTGCTGGTGCTCACCGGGGCCGACGACCCGATGGTGCCGGTCTCCGCGGTCGCGGAGTTCCAGGACGAGGTGCGCGGCGCCGGTGCCCCGGACTGGCAGGTGGTCAGCTACAGCGACGCGCTGCACGCCTTCGCCGTCCCCGGCGCGGATGCTCCCGAGCACGGCGTGGCCTACCAGGAGACCGCCGACCGGCGCTCCTGGGTGGCCCTGCAGGACTTCCTCCGCGAGCGCCTGGGCTGACCCACCGCCCACCCGAGCCCACCCGATCCCAGGAGGTACCCCGTGCCCGCACCCCGTCGCGCCCTCGTCGTCATCGACGTCCAGCAGCAGTACTTCGGCGGCCCGCTGGAGGTGCAGCACCCGCCGCACGCCGAGTCGCTGCCGCGCATCGCCGCGGCGATCGACGCCGCGACGGCGGCCGGGGTCCCGGTCGCCGTCCTGCAGCACACCTCGGGGGAGGGCGCCCCGGTGTTCGACCCGACCACCCCGGAGTGGCAGCTGCACCCCGAGGTCGAGCAGCGGGTGCCGGCCGGGGCGTTCCGCTCCGAGAAGCAGTTCGGCACCGTCTTCGCCGGCACCGGGCTGCGCGACTGGCTGCGGGAGCGCGACGTCGACACGATCGCGCTGGTCGGCTTCATGACCAACAACTGCGTGCTCGTCTCGGCCGCCGAGGCCGAGACGCACGGGCTGGCCGTCGAGGTGCTCTCCGACGCCACCGGCGCGATCGCGCTGAGCAACGAGGCCGGCTCGGTCGACGCGCGGACGCTGCACACCACGCTGATGGCGCTGCTGCACTCGAACTGGGCCGCGGTCACCGACACCGACGGCTGGGTGCAGGCCGTGGGGTCCGGTGCCCCGCTGGCCGGGTCGAACCTGGTGGTCTCGGCCACCCAGGGCGCGGCCCGCTGACCGGGTCGGGCCCGGCCGCGGCGGTCAGCCGACCAGCAGCTGCAGCCGGGTCCGGATCCCGGTGAGGACGTCGGCGGTGCTGTCCTCCGGGCCGGCCGTCGCCATGCCGAGGAACAGGACAGCGGTGACGACCGAGGCCCGGACCGCAGCGGAGTCCGGGTCCTCGCCGGCCCGGGTGAGCACCTCGGCCACCGCGACCTCGGCCTGCCCGGCAAGCTCCAGCGCGGCCCGGTGGTGTGGCTCCGCCGGGTCGCCGAACACCAGCTCGCGCAGGTAGGTGCGGCCGTTGTCGACCTGCTTCCGGTTGCAGGCGACCGTCTCGCCGACCAACGCCATGACGGCGTCCAACGGGGTGGCGGCCGCCTCGGCGGCGGCCCGGCCGCGCTCCAGCGCCTCGACGTAGCGGGAGTTCTGCACCAGCAGCAGCAGCTCGGCCTTGGTCCGCGCGTGGAAGAACAGCGTGCCGATCGCGACGTCGGCGCGGTCGGCGATCTGCTGCGTGGTGACCTCGTCGGCGCCGTGCTCCTCGAACAGCTCGCGGGCCGCGGCGGTGATCCGGGCCAGCTTGTCCTGCTTGTTGCGCTCGCGGCGGCCTGTCGGCGTCGTCATCGGCGGGTCGCGCACCTCTCTGCTCGGGACGCCGCGTGCGGTCCGGCGCCCGTGGCCATGGTGGCCCCCCGGGGTGCCGCGTCTGCACACCCCCCGGTGCGGCTCAGCCCCGGCCCAGGAACTCGACGGCGACGGGCGCGAACTGCTCGTGGAACTGGAAGATCCCGCCGTGGCCGGAGCCGGGGTAGACGACCAGCTCGCTGCCCGGGATGCGCCGGTGCAGGTCCTGCGACAGCACCGAGGGCACCATCCGGTCGTGGTCGCCGTTGGCGATCAGCGTCGGCTGCGTGAATGCGGCGAGGTTCGAGGGCGCCGAACGGCCGTAGCGCTTGATGGCCTGCAGCTGGGTCAGGAACGCCAGTGGCTTGATGTTGGCGTCCCGGCCGACGGTGCGCTCCTGCAGTCGGCGCACGAACGC
The DNA here is from genome assembly GCF_037083865.1 of Klenkia terrae. Lineage (NCBI taxonomy): Bacteria > Bacillati > Actinomycetota > Actinomycetes > Geodermatophilales > Geodermatophilaceae > Klenkia > Klenkia terrae. Next base: position 111,856 of record NZ_JBAPLV010000012.1, read on the forward strand.
CTTGGCGGCGGCCTTGCCGGCGGCGTCGCGCTCGAAGAAGAGGAACTCCTTGGGGTCCGAGCGGGTCAGCGTGGCCCGGGCGATGTCGTAGAACGTCGTCCGGGCGACCTTGTCCATGTCCTTCCCCCCGCGTGGGCCGGTGCCGGTCAGCACCAGGCGGCGGACCAGCTCGGGGTGGGCGACGACGAGGTCCTGGGCGACCATGCCGCCCAGGGAGAAGGCGAACACGTCGACCTGCTCGTGGCCCAGGGCGCGGAGGAAGGTGTGCGCGTCGGCGGCCATCTCCTCGACCGTGCCGGGCACCTTGCCGGTGGACCCGCCGACGCCGCGGTTGTCGAAGGTGATCACGTGCCGGCCGGCGGCGACGGGATTGACGATCCGCGGGTCCCAGTTGTCCAGCGTGGCGGCCAGGTGCACGAAGAACACGACCGGGACGCCGCCGCGCGGGCCCAGCTCGCGGTACGCGAACGTCACGCCGTCCGCGGTGACGGTGCGCTGCGGGGCGAGGGCGTAGCTGGTGACGACGTCCGGGGTCGAGCTCATGCGGGCACTCCAGGATTGCGGTTACTGAGTGAACTCATTGTTGAGTACGCTCAGCGAACGAGCAAGGCGCCGCCACCGAGAGGACTCCCGTGAAGGCTTGGCAGATCGATGCGTACAGGGGCCCGCTGCACCTGGCCGACGTCCCCGAGCCCGTCCTCGAACCGCACGACGTGCTGGTCGAGGTGCACGCCGCGGCCCTGAACGTCGCCGACCTCATGGTCGGCCGGGGCGAGTTCAAGGCCTTCCTCCCGGCCCCCGTGCCGCTGACCTACGGCCAGGACCTGGCCGGTGTGGTGACCGCCGTCGGCCCCGCCGTCACCCGGTTCGCCGTGGGCGACGAGGTGTTCGGCTGCCTGGACGTCGCCCGGCCCGGCGGCACGATGACCGAGCGGGTCGCCGTCGCCGAGTCCGACCTGGCGCGCACGCCGGCCGGCCTGTCGATGGTCGAGGCCGCCTCGCTGCCGCTGGTCTCGCTCACCGCCTGGCAGGTGCTGGTCGAGCGCGCGCACGTCCGGCCGGGCCAGCGGGTGCTGGTGCACGCCGGTTCCGGGGGGCTGGGCAGCGTCGCCGTCCAGATCGCCAAGCACCTGGGCGCGACCGTCGCCACCACGACCGGGACGTCGAACGTCGAGTGGGTCCGCGCGCTGGGCGCCGACCAGGTCGTCGACCACCGCACGCAGGACTTCGCCGAGCTGGTGCACGACCAGGACCTGGTCCTGGACGGCCTGGGCGGGGAGGTGCTGGACAAGTCGTTCGGCGTGCTGCGCCGCGGCGGGCAGGTCGTCGGCGTCAAGGGCCCGCCCGACCGGGCGTTCGCCAAGTCCCTCGGCCTCAGCCCGGTCCTGCAGACGGTGATGGGCGTGCTCTCGCTGCGCACCAACCGGCGCGCGAGGAAGGCCGGGGTGCGCTACTCGTTTCTCTTCATGCACTCCTCGGGCGCGCAGCTCGAGCAGATCGCCGCGCTCGTGGACGACGGCGTCCTGCGGCCGGTGGTCGACCGGGTCTACCCGTTCGCCGAGACCGACCAGGCCTACGCGCACCTGGCCACCGGCCGGGCCAAGGGCAAGGTGGTCGTCAGCGTGCGCTCACGCGCCGGGTCAGGCGGGTTCGGGGACCCCGTCGGGGTCCCCGCCCGGGCCCTCGGGGCTCGGCTCGACCGGCGCCGGGGGCAGCGGCTCCGGGGCGTCGGGCAGCAGCTCGCCCGGGTCGTCGGGGACGGGCTCGGTGGGGTCCAGCAGCGGTCCGGGCACGGTGTCGTCCATGACCGCGAGTGAACCAGGCCACCCCGGACCCCACCTCCGACCGTTAGCGTTCGACCATGACGAGCACCCCGGCAGGCTTCGGACCCGGCGGCCGCGGGGTGTGGTGCTCCGACGCCTCACCCGGCACCGTCCGCCGGCTGGGCCAGGCCGGCTTCGACTGGGTCTGCTTGGACATGCAGCACGGCACCTACGGCCGCGCCGAGCTGCTCGAGGTGGCTCGGCTGTGGCACGGGACGCCGGCCGACCTCGTCGTCCGGGTGCCCTCGGCGGAGTTCACCGGGATCGGCCTGGCGCTGGACGCCGGGGCGGCGGCCGTCGTCGTGCCGCAGGTCGACTCCCCCGAGCAGGCCCGCGCGGCCGTCGAGGCGGCGAGCTACCCGCCGCTGGGCCGGCGCAGCGCGGGCCAGTTGACCCCGACCTGGGGCGAGCCGGCCACCGACCTCGGGACGACGAACGACCAGGTCGTGTGCGCGGTGATGATCGAGTCCGCCGCCGCCCTGGACCGGGTCGAGGAGATCGCCGCGGTCGAGGGCGTGGGGCTGCTGTTCATCGGCCCCAACGACCTCGCGCTGACCCTGGGCAGCACGGTCGACGGCCTGCTGGACGACCGGACGGCGGACTCCGCGCTGGACCGGATCACCGCCGCCGGCCGGGCGGCCGGCGTCCCCGTCGGCGCGTACGGCGGGGACCCGGCGACCGCGGCCCGGTTCGCCGCCCGCGGCATCGACTGCCTCGCCGTGGCGACGGACCTGTGGGTCACCGCGACCGGGGCGGCCCAGGCGCTGCGCTGAACCCCGTTGCACCGGCGGGGTCGGCAGGGCCACGATCGGCCCCGCCGACCGGAGGTGCGCACATGGCGACGGACCCGCCGACGATCCACGACTGGGCGGGCGGCCGTCCCGCCCTCGAGCGCTGGCTCGGTCGCTTCTACGACCTGGTCGAGGACGACGACCTGCTGGCGCCGGTCTTCGGCGGGCGGGTCTCCGCGCAGCACCGCCGCGACGTCACCACCTGGTGGTGCGAGGTGATGGGCGGACCGGGCGACTACACCGCCGCCCTGGGCGGGTACGAGCGGATGCTCGCCCACCACCGCGGCCTGCAGATCTCCCCGGAGCAGCGGCTGCGGTTCGTCACGCTGCTCTCCCGCGCCGCCGACGCCGAGCTGCCCGACGACCCGGAGCTGCGGGCCGCGCTGATGGGCTACGCCGAGTGGGGCACCCGGCTGGCGGTGCAGAACTCGGCCGTGGACGCCGCCGTGGTCGAGCACGCCCCGGTGCCCCGCTGGGGCTGGGGCGTCGCGCCGCCCTACCGGCCCGGCGTCTGACGGCGGAGCGAGCGGGCCACCCCGGCCAGCAGCGTGCGCCTGCCCGACGGCGGCAGCGCGGCGGCGACCCGGAGCATCGCGGCCGCCACGGCGGTGGGGGAGCTGCCGACGTCCAGGTAGGCCGCCCAGGCCCGCTGCGGCAGGGTGAAGAACGCGGCGAAGAAGGCGTCGGTCTGCGCCTCGTCGAGGCCGAGCAGCACCTCGCGGCCCAGGCCGAGCAGCGCGAGGGTGGCCCGGCGGCGACGGGAGCGCACCAGGGCCTGCACCTCGGCCGGACCCGCACCGCGGACGACGGCGTCGGCGACCACCGGGCCCAGCCGCAGCGACGTCGCGACGCTGTAGCCGGTGGCCGGGTGGACCAGCCCGGCCGCGGCGCCGACCGGTGCCGCGCCGGAGCGGGTGGCCGGGGCGTCCAGCACGATGGCCACCTTCTCGGGGTCGCCGACGGTCCGCAGACCGCGCTGCGCCAGGTAGGCGTGCAGCCGGTCACGCAGCTGGGGGAGCGGCACCGGCGGGCGGGCGGCCAGGGAGGTGGCTTCCAGCAGCACGGTGCCGTCGTCCAGGCCCATGCCGTAGAGGAACGCCGGCGCCTGTCGGCGGGCCGGGTCGCGCAGCGCCGCCCAGTCCATGAGCAGCGCGCCGTCGCCGGGGACGACGTCGGGCACCGGTCCCTCGACCTGCACCCCCCAGGCGCGCTGCTGGGCGGTGCCCGGTCCGCTCCCGCGGGCGTCCACGACGACCCCGCCGGTCAGCTCGGTGCCGTCGGCGAGGACGGCGGTGCGCCCCGCCCGGACCTCCTCGACGGTCCCGGTGCGGACCTCGCCCACCCGGTCCAGCAGCGTCGCGTGCACCCGGGCGTTGTCCAGCCGCGCATAGGCCCGGCCGACGTCGTGGTCGCCGGCGCCGGTGCGGACCAGGGTGGTCGGGTAGCGCGTGCCGGCCGGGGTGCCGCCGAGGAGCGCGGTCTCCGCCTCGGCCAGCTCGTCGGCCCACAGCCCGTAGGTCTGCGTCCACGGCCGCAGCGCCGGGGCGACCACGACCACCGACAGTCCCCGGCCCGCGCAGGCGGCCGCGACGGCGAGCCCGGCCGGCCCGGCCCCCGCGACGACGACGTCCCAGCGCGCGGACGACGTCATGCCGTGAGCCAACCAGGCCGCCGCGCGGTCGGCCTCTTCTGCGGACCGGCCGGGCACGGCGCAGGGTGGTGGGCATGAGTTCTCCCTCTCCCGTCGTGGTGGTCACCGGTGCGAACGGCCTCGTCGGCGCGGCGGTGTGCCGGGCGCTCGCGGCGCGGTCGGCCTCGGTGCGCGCCGTCGTCCGCCGTCCCGGCACGGCGCCGTCGCTCGACGGCGTCACCGAGCACGTCGGGGACGCCGCGGACGTGCTCGAGGGTGCCGACGCCGTCGTGACCACCGTCCACCCCATGGGCTCCTCCCGGGAGGTGCAGCACGAGGTGGGCGTCGAGGGCACCGCGGCCCTGGCCCGGGCGGCGGCCGCCGCCAGCGTCGCCCGGCTCGTGCACGTCTCGACCGCGGGGGTCTACGACCGCTCCGCGGGCCTGGGCGACCTGGCGGAGGACGCCGCGCTGCTGCCCGACGGCAGCGGCGACTACCCCGACACGAAGAACGCCGCCGACACCGCGCTGGCGCAGGTGGGTGGCCTGACGACGGTGCTGGTCCGCCCGCCGGCGATCGCGGGGGCCGGCGAGACGTCGACCTGGAACACGCTGCGCCCGCAGAGCTTCCGCGACGGCGACCGCAGCGTGAACCCGGCGAAGAGCTGGGCCTGGGTGCACGTGGACGACCTGGCGGCGTTCCTCGCCGATCTCGCCGTGGGCGCGGTCGCGACCAGCGAGGACCCCGAGCAGGGCCCCGTCGCCGGCGGCACCACCCCGGTGCTGGTCGCCGGTGAGCCGGCCACCTGGGGCGAGTACCTCGGGGCGGTGGGCCAGGCGACCGGCATCGAGCCGGAGTGGACCGACGAGCCGGTGTGGACCGGGCAGCTGCGCACCGACCGGGCCCGACGCTGGGGATGGACGCCGCAGGTCGGCCTCGACGCGGCCCTGGCCGAGCTGCGGGAGGGCCTCACCGCGCAACGGTGACCCGGGCGGGTCTCGCTCACCCGGGGCCTGCGCCCACCGGTCGGCGCAGGCCGCTGGCCCGGACGACCTGCCGCCCGACCGCTGCCCGCACCGACTCCTCGCTCCCCACCACGCGCACGCGGTGGACGGCCCGCGTCACGGCTGTGTAGAGCAGCTCGCGGGTCAGCAGCGGCGAGGACGGCGGCGGCAGCAGCACCGTCACCGCCTCGTACTGGCTGCCCTGGCTGCGGTGCACGGTCAGCGCGTGGGCGGTCGTGACCGACGAGAGCCGGGACAGCGGGATCGCCTCGGTGGAGGGGCCGCGCGCGAACGCCGCGGCGAGCCCGTCCTCGCCGACCACCACGACGCCGGTGTCGCCGTTGAAGAGCTGGTTGTCGTAGTCGTTGGCGGTGATCAGCAGCGGCTGCCCGGGGTACCAGCCGCCGGATGCCGGGCCACCGGCCGGCCGGGTCCAGCGGCTGAGCTGCTCGTTCCACGCCGCGACCCCGAACGGGCCCTGGCGGTGCGCGCACAGCAGGCGGTGCCCGCCGAGCAGGCCGAGCGCGGTGACCCGGTCCCCGTCAGCGGCCGCGGCGAACATCTCGGCCCCGCTGCTGCGGACCACGGCCTCCAGCTCGTCGGTGTCCTCACCGCGACCCAGGGCACCGCCGGCGGCCAGCAGGCGGACCGTCTCGTCGGCGTCCCCGGTGCGGATGGCCTCGGCCAGGGCACCGATGCCCGCCCCGAAGCGGTGCGAGTCCCGCAGCCGGACGACGCCGTTGGCCAGCTGGCGCCGCTCGTCGTCGTCCAGGTCGTCGACGTTGGAGTCCAGGAGCCCGGGCACCGGCGGCACGGCGGCCGGCGGGCGGTGCACCAGGTCGCTGAGCACGGCACCGGCCTCCACCGGGGTGAGCTGGTCGGGGTCCCCGACCAGAACCAGGCGGGCGCTGGGCCGTACCGCCTCCAGCAACCGGGCCATGAGCGTCAGCGGCACCATCGAGGACTCGTCGACCACGACCACGTCGAAGGGGAGCCGGTCGGCGGCGTCGTGCCGGAACCGGCTGCGGCTGTCCGGTCGCCAGCCCAGCAGCCGGTGCAGGGTGGAGGCCGTCAGGTCGACCGGGAGCCCGATGGCGGCGGCCTGGGCCCGGACGGACTCCTGCAGCCTGGCCGCGGCCTTGCCCGTCGGTGCGGCCAGGGCGATCCGCGGGGGAGGGCCGGGCTGGTCCACCAGCAGCTTGAGCAGCCGCGCCACCGTGTGGGTCTTGCCGGTGCCCGGGCCGCCGGTGATCACGCTGACCCACCGGCCGGCGGCGACCGCGGCGGCCAGCCGCTGCCGGTCCGAGCCCGGCTCGGCGAACAGCGTGCCCAGCGGCGCCAGGTCCACGGCCGGTGGTGGCTGGGCTGCCCGCGCGTCGAGCTCGTGGCGGACCAGCTGCTCCTGCTGCCAGTACCGGTCCAGGTAGAGCAGCCCGTCGACCCACCGCAGCGGGCGCCAGGCCGCGTCGACGCCGACGGCGACGACGGGGCTCCGCCCGACGGCCGACCAGTCGGCGGGCCACGGCAGCTCGGTCACCTCGACGGCCGTGCCGACCCCGTCCAGCTCGCCGTCGGCGGGATCGCCGTCGAGAGCGCCGTCGAGGTCGTCGGCGGGCGCGACGGTGTCGGCGACCGTGGCCAGCTCGACGCAGACCGATCCGGTGCGCACGCCGCGGACGGCGAGCGCGGCGGCCAGCAGCACGGTCTCGTCGGCCTCGCCGCCGAGGCGGGCCAGGCGCAGGGCGACGTGGACGTCGGCGGCGGCGAGCACGCCCGCCTCGGCGAACGTGTGCAGCAGGCCGGTGGCGCGGACCGGGATCACGGCCGGCCTGCCAGCAGATCGGACAGGTCGGTCACGAGGGCGGTCGGCGGCTGCCAGGTGAACACGCCGGCGCCCGGCTCGGCCTGCGGCCCGGCCATGCCCCGGACGAAGAGGTACAGCACCGGGCCCAGGTGGCGGGCGGGGTCGTAGTCCCGCTGCCGCCAGCGCAGGAAGCGGTGCAGCGCCGCGGAGTACAGCAACGCCTGCAGGACGTAGTGCGTCGACTGCATCTCCGCGGCCATCGCCGACTCCCGGTAGTGCCCGGTGGTCAGCGGTTCGGGGCCGAGCCGGTTGGTCTTGTAGTCCACCACCGTGTACGTCGGCCCGTCCGGGCCGGTCAGCCGGAGCACGGCGTCGATGCTGCCGGTCAGGAACCCGCGCAGCGACTGCGGCTCCAGGGTGGCCAGCAGCTCCGCGTAGCCCTGGACCGGGCCGAGGTCGTACCGGCGCAGCAGCTCGACCACGTCGGCCAGCGTGGCGTGCGGGACGGCGTGGTCGCCGCCGGCCAGCGGCAGCTCGAAGTCCAGCTCGGCCAGCCGGTCGGCGGCGGGCACGGTGGCCAGGGCGGTGCCGGCGTCGTCCAGCGGGGTGTCCAGCACCGGGCGCAGCGCCTCGGCCAGCGGGCCGGCGGCGACGCCCGGGACCAGGAACCGGGCCACCGCCTCGGCGCAGCGCTGCTCGAGGTCGACGTGGTCGGGCTGCTCGAGCACCGCGTGCACCAGCGTGCCGAAGGCGGCCCCGCCGGGCAGCGCGCCCAGCGGGGAGGGCAGGCCGTCGGGGACGGTGACCACCGGGAGCGCTGCGGTGTCGTCGCGCTCGTCGTCGGTGCCGGTGACCTCGGGCTCGCTGGCCAGCTGCGACTCGTGGGCGGCGTCGTGCGCGTCCCGGGTCAGCGAGCTGTAGGAGGTGCGCCGCCACTCCTCGTCCAGCGTGCGGGTGAAGGTGCTGACCGACAGCTCGGCGGTGTGGTCAGGGCCCGACGACCAGACCTCCGAGCTCGCACGGCCCACCTCGGCGACGCTCACCAGACCGGCGGACTCCCGGGCGAGGGCGTCCAGCCGCGAGGCGACGACGTCGTCGGGGGGCACCGGGACGGTGGTGGCGGGCTGGACGCCGGCGGGCGCGCCCCCCAGCAGCAGGCGGTGCAGCGGGGCGGACCCGGTGTTCGCGCTGGGTGCCCAGTGCGCGACGACCTGGCAAGCCGCCCGGGTGAGCGCGACGTAGAGCAGCCGGAGGTCCTCGCCGAACTCCTCGTCGTCGTGCTGTGCCCGCGCGGACGCGTGGTCGGCCGACGCCGGGCCGCCGACGTGCAGCACCCGGGCGCCGGCGGCGTCGTGCAGCCGCAGCACGTCGGGCGAGCGGGGCACCCAGCGGTCCCAGCCGAACGGGACGTAGACGACCGGGAACTCCAGACCCTTGCTGACGTGCACGGTCATCACCTGCACCGCGGCGGCGTCGGACTCCAGCCGGCGGCTGCGCTCCTCGGTGCCCTCGACGTCGGCCCGGGCGATCCGCCGGCGCAGCCACTCCACCAGCGCGGTCAGGCCGAGGGACTCCCGCAGCGCTGCAGCGTGCAGCACCTGGCCGACGTGCCGGAGGTCGGTCAGCACGCGCTCGCCGTCCGGGCGGGCCAGCACCCGGGCGGGCAGGCCCTGCTCGGCGGTGAGCACCTCGGCGAACGCGGCCACACCCCGGTCGGCGAGCAGGTCGGCCCAGCGGCGCAGCCGGGGGCCGAGCTCGTCGGTGAGCGCGTCGCCGCGGGCGTCGAGGGTGGCCTCGTCGACGGGCAGGAACACCGTCAGCGCGGCGGCCCGCACCCGGCCGGCGCGGTGCGGCTGCTCGAGGGCCTCCAGCAGCACCAGCCAGGCCCGGGCCGCGGCCGTGCCGAAGACGCTGCCGCCGCCGGCCATCACCGCGGGCACCCCGACGGCCCCGAGGGCCTCCCGCACCAGGTGGCCCTGCTTGTTGGTGCGCACGAGCACCGCCACGTCACCGGGCGCCACCGGCCGCCCCTCCAGCCGGGCCGGGCCGGAGAGCATGCCGACCACGTCGGCGGCGACGTCGGCGGCGACCGCGGTCCGCAGCCGGTCGAGCTTGGGCAGCCCGCCCGTGAAGGTGGGCCCGTGGCCCCGGCGCAGCAGGCGGCGCAGCCGCAGGGGGGCACCGGCGTCGGTGAGCCGGTCGTCCGGGTGCGCCGAGCCGACCGGCCGGACGACGATCCGCGGGTCGCCCAGCGCCACCCCGCCCAGCACCCGGTCCAGGGCGCTCACCAGGCGCTGGTCGCTGCGCCAGTTCACGTCGAGGGTCTCCTGGCGGTCCGCTACCCCGGCCGCGGTGAGGTAGGTGGTCACGTCCCCGCCGCGGAAGCCGTAGACCGCCTGCTTCGGGTCACCGATGAGGACCAGCGTGGTGTGCCCGTGGAAGGCGCGGGAGAGCACCTCCCACTGCACGGGGTCGGTGTCCTGGAACTCGTCGACCATGACCACGCGGTAGCGGTCGCGCACCCGTCGGCAGGCGACCGGCCCGTGGTCGGGATCGGCGAGGGCGTCGCGCAGCAGGGTCAGCCAGTCGTCGTAGTCGACCAGGCCCAGCCGCCGTTTGCGCCGCTCCACCTCGTCGCGCACGGCCTGCGCGGCGGCCCGTCGCCGGCCGGGGACGCCGGTGTCGGCGGCGGGTTCCAGCCGGGCCTGCCGGTCGCTGCCGACCGCGCTGCGCCCCAGCTCGAGGAACTTCGCGTGGTCGACGAACGGCGGTGCGCCCTGGCCGGCCGGGGCGAAACCGCGGACGTACAGGTCGCCCGCGACCTCCTGCACCAGGTCGTCGATGTCCTCGGTGAACGTGGCCGAGGGGTCCGCGTCGGCGACGATGCCGAGCCCGGCGAGCATCTGGGAGCAGAACGAGTGCGTGGTGGCGATGGTGGCCGCGTCGAACCCGGCCAGGGCCCGCACCAGCCGGTCCCGGCGGTGGGCGACCTCGGCGGCGGGGCCGGTCGCGAGCAGCCTGAGCACGGAGTCCTCGGACGCACGTGCGGCGGCGGGGTCCCGGAGACCGGCCTCGGCGGAGACCATGCGTTCGCGGACCCGGTCGCGCAGCTCGCGGGAGGCCGCGTTGCCGAAGGTGACCAACATGATCTCGGACAGGTCGGCGTGGCCCTCGGCGACGAACCTGGTGGTCAGCGCGGCGATGGTGAAGGTCTTGCCGGTGCCGGCACTGGCCTCCAGCACGGTCGTCCCGGCGGGCAGGTCGCCGCAGACGTCGAACCCCGCGGACGGGGACGGGGCGGTGCTCACGACATCACCTCGGCGCTGAGCAGGGGGGTCCAGAAGCGGCGGGCCAGGACGCCGAACCGGGTCGTCTCGCCGGGCCATCGCTCGTCGGGGCCGGGCGGTGCCGCGCTCCAGGTGGTGAACGGGACGGCGTCGCCCCACACGTGCACGTGGTGGCGGTCGGCGGCCTCCCCGGGGAACTGCCCGCCGTCCCAGTCCCGGGCGACGCCGTCGAGCGCGGCATCGACGTCCTCGCCCACGGCCCGGCGCGCGGCGTAGCCCTCGGACACCTTGGGGCTCAGCGGCAGCGGCTCGCAGGTGCCCAGGTCGTAGAGGTCCAGCAGGTCCGCGAGCACGGCGACGGGGTCGGCCGGTGCGGTCAGCTGCGAGGTCCGCACCCCCGCCCGCCGTCGGCCGACGGTCACCGCCCGCCCGGTGCCCTCGACGGCGGCCAGCGCCAGGGCGTGGACCCAGGCCCGGGCGCGGTGCTTGGCGGCCAGGTTCGAGTAGGTCACCGACACCACGGCGCCGTCGCGGACGCCGTTCACGGTGCCGGCCAGCTCGCGGCCGCCCACCGACAGCCGGACGTCGACGGTGCGGGCAGGCACCTGCAGCAGCGGACCGGCAGCCCGGACCACGGGGGCGACCTGACCGCCGACCTTGGTCAGCACCGCGGTGCCCAGCGCACCCGGGGGGAGGGTGCCGCGCAGCCACTCGCTGTGCTCGGCGTCGGCCGCGGGCAGACCGGCCAGCCCGGCCCGCAGCAGCCGGTCGCCGACGGCCCACTCCTGGAGGGCGTCGAGCGAGGCGGCGAGGGCGTCGTCGACCTCGTCGTCCTCGCCGGGCAGGGTGATCTGCAGACGCTGCCGCAGGTAGGCGCGGACCGGGTGCTCGACGAAGGACACCAGGTCGGCCAACGCGACCGGACCTGTCCGCGGGGGCAGGGGCGTGCGGGGTGGTTCGGGCTCCCGGACGCGCACGGCCCGGCGAGCGCCGGCCAGGCCGACGGGGTCGAAGCTGGCCGGGACCGGCCCGGTGAACGAGCGCGGGTCGAAGGGCTGGAGCGGGTGCCGGACGACCAGCTCCTCCCGGTCGCCGCCGGTCATCACGCCGAGCACGTCGAGCAGCTCGCCGACCGGGACCGCCGGTGGGCGGGCGGCGCCGCTCACCGGGTCGGCACCGGTGCAGAACACCAGCACCCGCTCCTGCGCCGAGCAGAGCGCGTCCAGCAGCAGCTGGCGGTCCTCGCTGCGCACGTCCCGCTCGCCGATCCGGGGGTCGCGGGCCAGCACGTCGTCGCCGTCGATGCCGCCGGCCCGCGGGAACACGCCGTCGTCCATGCCGAGCAGCACGACCACCCGGTGCGGCACCGACCGCATCGGCACCAACGTGCAGACGGTGAGGTTCCCGGTCCGGAAGTTGGCCCGGGTGGGGCGACCGGCGAGCCGGCCGGCCAGGAGGGCGCGCACGTCGGCGGTGCGCAGCAGGCCGTGCCCGCCCTCGAAGGCCTCGGCCAGCTCCCGGCGGGCCTGCGACAGCTGCCAGGCGTCGGCCGGGTCGGTGGCGGTGAGCAGCTCCAGCGCCTCCAGCAGGGAGCTCAGCCAGTGCGCCACGGGGTGCTCGCCGCTGAGGGAGTCGAGCACCTGGTCCAGGCGGTCGACCAGCTCGGCCAGGCGGCCGGTCAGGTCCACGTCGCTGCTGTCGACGTCGTCGAGGGGGAGGGCCCGGTCCAGCCAGACCGGCTGGTCCTCCGACGTCGTGACGCCCAGCAGCACCCGGTCCAGCCCGGCCTGCCAGGTGTTCTGCGGGACCCCGCCCAGGCCGTACCCGGCGCGGGTGCCGGTGTCCAGGCCCCAGCGGACGCCGGAGCGGGCCACCCAGTCGCGGACCCGCTCGAGGTCCTCGTCGGTGAAGGCGAACAGCCGCCGGACCCCGGGGCTGGCGGCCAGGTCGAGGACCTGGCTGGCGGTCACCCGGCCGTGCGCGAGCTGGAGCATGACGGCGACGGTGTCCAGCAGCGGGTTGGTGGCCCGCAGGCTGCGGTCGGCCAGCCGCACGCGCAGGGCGTTCCCGGGGTGCGGCAGGTCCGGCCCCAGGCCGAAGGTCGCCGACACCAGCGGGGCGAAGGTCTCGACGTCGGGGCAGAGCACGAGCACGTCGCGGGGCTCCAGGGTCGGGTCGTCCTGGAACAGCCGCAGCAGCACCTCCCGGAGCACCTCGACCTGGCGGGCCGGGCCGTGGCAGGCGTGCACCCGGAGGGAGTCGTCGACGGCGCCGGAGGCGACCGGCGGGCGGTCGGCGCGGAGGTCGTCCTGCAGGCGGCCCAGCATCGTGCCCGGGGCGCCGGCCGGCTCGGGGTGGTGCTGGTCGGTGTGCGCGGGCAGCCGCAGCTGCAGCTCCCGGACGTCGCGGGCCAGGCTGCGCAGCAGCGGGTGGGTGGGCACGGTGGCGGTGTCGTCGCTGCGGCGGTGGGTGGCGGAGCGGCCGGACAGCTCGGACCAGAGGGCCGGGCTGGGGTGCGGCAGCCACAGGTGCACGTCGCGGTGCTCGGCCAGCGCGTCGAGGACCGCGAGGGACCGCGTGGACAGCCGGGTGGGGCCGAACAGGTTGACCCGCGCGGGGAGGTCCACGCACCGCGGGTCGCCGCGCAGGACCGCGCACGCCTCGGCGAGCCGCTCGGCGGGACCGGGGCCCAGCTCGCCGCGCAGCCGGCGGTACAGCTCGGCCTGCCACCGCAGGTCCTCGGCCAACGGCTGCTCGCCGTCGGTGTCCCGGCCGGCTGCCCAGTCGGTGAGCATCGTCGGCCGGTGGTCGGCGTAGGAGCGGTACAGGTCGGCCAGGTGCGCGGCGGCCGCCCAGCGGCGGCCGTGCCGGGCGTCGTCCCCGGTGGTGCCGTGGCCCAGGTGGCGGGCCAGCACCGCCAGCCACGGCTCGCCGAGCGCGCCGTCCACGACCTGCAGCAACGGCCAGACGGGGTGCGCCCAGGCGTCCTCCCGGGGGTCGGTGCCGGAGGCGCCGGCGACCGCCTCGTCGACCAGCCGCGCGGCCGACGGGAAGCGGACGCCGGAGCAGATGCCGTCCTGCCGGCCCCCGGTGCCCAGGAGGGTGGACAGCCGCTGGGCCAGCCAGCGCTCCACGCCCTTGGCCGGCACCGCCACGACCTCCTCGGCGAACGGGTCGTCCAGCGGCGTCGACAGCACGCCGGCGAGGGACGCGGCGAGCTGCGAGGTCCGCTCGGCACGGTGGAGATGCAGCACGTGGTCTGTCTACCGGAGGCCACCGACAGAACTGCGGTGCCCGCTCAGCTGCTGCCCAGGCGCTCCAGGGCGGCGGCGGCGCGGGCGGCCATCCGGTCGGCGCCGGCGTGGTCGTCGGCGGTGACGGTCACGACGTCCCGGTCGTGGAAGACCAGGAGCTGGCCGTGGGCCCCGTGCAGCCGCCAGGCGGCGCCGGGTCCGCCCCACCCGGCGAGGGCGTAGCGGGTGTACCCGGGGCCGGCGTCCCGGTGGACCCAGTCCGAGTGCATCGCATCGGTCCACCGCCGCGAGACCAGGGTGCGTCCACCCCAGGTGCCGCCGTCGGCGATCAGCTGGCCGACCCGGGCGAGCTCGGCGGTGGTCAGGTGCAGGCCGCCGCCACCGGCGACGTGGCCGAGGGGGCAGCGTTCCCAGGTGGCGTCGTGGATGCCCAGGGGCCCGAAGAGCCGCGGCTGCAGCCAGGTGTGGACGTCGCCGACGACCGCCGCCAGCGCGCGCACGGAGGTGTAGGTGCTGGCGTTGGAGTACTGGAAGACCCGTCCGGCGGTCGGCCGGCCGAGGAACTCGCGGGCGAGGTCGGGCCAGTCCGTCAGCAGGGTCGCCGACCACGGCAGGTCGATGCCGCTGGTCATGGTCAGCAGGTGCCTGGTGGTCACCGCGTCGACGCCTGACCCCAGCGCCACGTCGGGCAGGAAGTCGCCGACGGGGGCGTCGACGTCGAACAGGCCCTCGTCGCACGCCATCCCGACCGCCAGGACGCACACGCCCTTGGCGATCGAGTGCACGTCCCGGCGGACGTCGGGGCTCCACGCGTGCGCGGCCGTGCCGGTCCGGGTGCGGACGTGCACCGCGTGGGCGCCGAACCCGTCGTCCCGGACGTCCTGGACCAGCTGGTCCAGGACGTCCTGGGCGTCGGTCACCGCCGGGACCTGTGGCCCGCCACCGGGGAAGTCACGCAGCCAGCGCGGCGGACAGCGCCGCGACGGTGTCGTCCAGGCTGTAGGTCAGGGACAGGACGGTCGGCGGGGAGACCGCGGACACCTTGTCGGCCCCGACCACGGGAGCGACCCGGCCCTCCACGACCTGGGCCATGGTCTGGGCCTGGGGCGAGGACAGGAAGGTGTCGAGCGCGGCCTGGTCCTCGGAGTAGGTGAGCAGGACGTCGCTGCTCAGGTCGGACAGCGCCTCGTAGCTGAGCTCGTAGTAGAAGCTGGACTGGCCGGTGGACAGCTCCCCGACGCTGGGGGCGACCTGCAGGCCCAGGTCGGTGAGGAACTCGACCCGCGGGTCGGCGCCCTCGTAGACGTAGAACGTGCCGCCGAAGTCCGAGACGGCGGCCACGGTGGCGCCGGCCAGCTCGGGGTGGGCGGCGGCGGCGTCGGCGATCAGCTGGTCGGTGTCGGCCACCAGCTCGGCCGCCTGCTCCTCGCGTCCCAGGGCCGCACCCACGCCGGTGACGACGTCGCGCCACGGCGTCGTCCACGGCTGGTCGGCGTAGGCGACCGTCGGGGCGATGTCGGCGAGGGTGTCGTACTCCTCCTGCGTGAGGCCGGAGTAGGTGGCCAGGATGACGTCCGGCGCTGCTGCGGCGATCGCCTCGAAGGGGACCTCGGCGCTGTCGGGCAGCAGCACGGGCGGCTCGGCGCCACCGGCCACCGCTTCGTCGACGGCGTCCTGGATCCAGGGCAGCACCCCGTCGGCGTTCGCGCCGTAGGTGACGGTGGGCATGGCCACCGGGACCACGCCGAGGGCCAGGACGGCGTCCGCGTCGCTGAAGCCCCAGGTGACCACCCGGGTCGGCTCCTCCTCGATCACGGTCTCGCCGAGCGCGTGCTCGATGGTCAACGGGAAGGACGACGCGGACGAGGAGTCCGAGCCCGCGGTCGCGGCCGGCTCGTCGGAGGCGCCGCAGCCGGCGAGCACCAGGGCAGAGGCGGCGGCGAGCACGAGGGCGCGCTGGGGCGAAGGTGACACGGGATCTCCTGAGGTAAGGCTTACCTGACTCTGGGAGACTATCCATGTGCCGGCGATCACCCCCGCACCGGTCAGGGGCGGCGCCAGCGCAGCAGGTCCAACGCGGCCGCGACGGCCACCGCGTGCTCGGCGAGGGGACGGGGCAGCAGCTCGTCGGCCCGGGACAGCCGCCGCAGCACGGTGTTGCGGTGGGTGAACAGGGCGTGGGCGGTGGCGGTCGTGCTGCCCAGCGAGCGGACGTAGGTCAGCACGGTGGCCTGGGTGTCCTCGTCGGCGTGCAGCAGCCCGCCCAGGGTGTCGGTGAGGAATTCCTCGACCTGCGCCCCCTCCCCGGTGAGCAGGGCGGCGAGCTGGACGTCGTCGTAGGAGGCCAGCTGCTGCCCCACGCCCGGCCGGGCCAGCATCCGCTGCGTCGTGGCGGCGTCCAGATGGCTGCGCCGGAAGCCCTCGACCCCGCGGCCCGGCCGGCCCAGGGCGACCTGGACGCCGGGGGCGGCCGCCAGCGCCGGGGCCAGGTCGGTGGCCCGGGGGAGTACGTCGGTCGGCAGCCACAGCCACGAGGACGCGGCGCTGGCCACGACGGTGAGTCGTCGGGTAACGCCCGCCGCCCGCGCGACGGCCTCGGCGACGGCCTCGACCTGCGCGGGTCGGGCGTCGGCGCCGACCGCCCAGACCACCGCCGCGGTGTGCGCCCCGGACAGGCCGTAGCCCAACCGTGCCTCGGCCCGGGCGAGCGGGATCGGCGCGCCCTCCAGCAGCAGCGTGACCGTGGCCCGCCGGTCGGCCGAGGCGCCGTGGGTGAGCTCGACGTGCTCGCGGGCCATCTGGGCCATCACCGCGGCCAGGGTGTCCTCGACGAACGCGGTCACCGACACCGCGGAGACCTCGAGCACCTCGCGCAGCAGCTGCGGGTCGTCGGTGAGGCCGAAGCAGACGTCCATCCAGCGGCGCCAGGCCACGTCCTGCCCGCGCCGGAACGCATCCAGCCCGCGGGCGTCCAGACCGCGGCGCACCATGTCCCGGCTGGTCTCCAGCATCTCGGCCCCGGTGTTGGGCGGCACGCGGCCGCCCGGGTCGGCGACGGTGGCGGCCGCCCAGTGCCGGAGGTTGGACAGGTTCGCCCGCCGGGTGCCCGCGGCCAGCACCGGGTCCTCGGTGATCGGGCGCATGAGCTCCCCGGACAGGGCCGCGGCGTGCAGGTCCTCCGCCCAGGTCGCCGCCGGGTCCAGCAGCTGCTCGGCGGCCCGGCGCATCAGCTCGCGGGCCGGTCCGGACAACGTCTCCCGGGTGGTCACCGCAGCAGCGTGCACCATCCCCGGCGCCGATGTGGTGCGTGCTGCGCTGTGCCCGGCGTCGCGCGGCACCGCAGGATGGACCGGTGAGCACCGACGGCGACGACGCGACCGGCACACCCCTCGAGCACCTCGACGTCCTGGTCCTGGGCGCCGGCCTGTCCGGGATCGGCGCCGGCCGGTACCTGACCACCGAGCGCCCCGGGACGACGTTCGCGATCCTCGAGGCCCGGGACGCCTCCGGGGGCACCTGGGACCTGTTCCGGTACCCCGGCATCCGCTCGGACTCGGACCTGTCGACGTTCGGCTACGAGTTCAAGCCGTGGCGGGACCGGCAGTCCATCGCCGACGCCCCGAAGATCCTGGCCTACCTGCGGGAGACGGCGACCGAGAACGGCCTGGACGCGCACATCCGGTACCGCCGCAAGGTCGTCGCCGTCGCCTGGTCCAGCGCGGATGCCCGCTGGACCGTCGACGTCGAGCACACCGACACCGGCGAGGTCCACCAGCTCACCGCCGGCTGGGTCTTCTGCGCCGGCGGCTACTACCGCTACGACGCCGGCTACACCCCCGACCTGCCGGGCCTCGTGGACTTCGCCGGGCAGGTCGTGCACCCCCAGCACTGGCCGGCCGACCTCGACGTCACCGGCAAGCGGGTGGTCGTCATCGGCAGCGGCGCCACCGCCGTCACCATCGCGCCCTCGATCGCCGCCGACGCAGCCTCCGTGACGATCCTGCAGCGCACCCCCACCTACGTGCTGCCGGTGCCGCGGGAGGACGCGCTGGGTGCCAAGCTGAGGCGCTGGTTCGGCGACGAGCGTGGCTACGCCCTCACCCGGCGCAAGAACATCGCCCAGCAGCGCCTGATCTACACGTTCTGCCAGCGGTTCCCGGCCAGGGCCCGCAAGGTGATCCGCTCGATCAACGTCAAGCAGCTGCCCGAGGGCTACGACGTCGACACGCACTTCAACCCGCCCTACGACCCGTGGGACCAGCGGCTGTGCGCCGTCCCGAACGGGGACCTGTTCCGCGCCATCCGCGCCGGGGACGTCGAGATGGTCACCGACCGCATCGCCACCGTGGACCCGACGGGCATCGCGCTGGAGTCCGGGCGGCACCTGGACGCCGACGTCGTCGTCACCGCCACCGGGTTGAACGTGCTGGTCTTCGGCGGCATCGCGATCACCGTCGACGGCGAGCCGGTGGACCTGTCCGACACCCTCGCGTTCAAGGGCATGATGCTGTCCGGGGTGCCGAACTTCGCCTACGCGATCGGCTACACCAACTCCTCCTGGACGCTGAAGGTCGGGCTGCTCTGCGAGCACTTCACCCGGTTGCTGGCCCACATGGAGGCCACCGGCCAGGACACCGCCGTCCCGGTGCCGGCCGACCCGGACATGCCCACCCGGTCGTTCCTGGACTTCGGCGCGGGCTACGTGCAGCGCGCGATCGGTGGTCTCCCGCGCCAGGGCGACCGCAAGCCGTGGCTGACGTCGATGGACTACGCCGACGACGTCGCGCTGCTGCGGGACGCCGACGTCACCGACCCCGAGCTGCGGCTGACGTCCTCGGCCGCGCTGCACGACCTGGTCACCGCCTCCACCGGCCGTGGTGCAGGCCCCACCTCGACGGAGGAGACACGATGAGCAACGTCCGCGGCAAGGTCGCCGTCGTCACCGGCGCGGGGTCGGGCATCGGCCGCGCCCTGGCCCTCGAGCTTGCCGGGCGGGGTGCCCGGTTGGCCCTGTCCGACGTCGCCGAGACCGGGCTGGCGGAGACCGCGGAGCGCGTCCGGGCCCTCGGCGGGCAGGCGCACACCGCCCGGCTGGACGTCGCCGACCGCGACGCCGTCGCGGCCTACGCTGCCGAGGTGGTCGCGCAGCACGGCGTGGTCCACCAGCTGTACAACAACGCCGGGGTGGCCGGGTCCGGCGCCGTGCTGGACAACGACCTCGTCGACTACGACCGGGTGCTGGGGATCAACCTGTTCGACGTCATCCACGGCACCAAGGCGTTCCTGCCGCACCTGATCGCCTCCGGCGACGGCCACGTGGTCAACCTGTCCAGCCTGAACGGGTTCATGGGGCAGGGCGGGATGAGCGCCTACGCGGCCAGCAAGTTCGCCGTCCGCGGGTTCACCGAGAGCCTCCGGGTCGAGATGATCACCGGTGGCCACCCGGTGCAGGTCTCCGTCGTCCACCCCGGCGGGGTCAAGACCAACATCGCGAACGCCGCGTTCGACCACGCGCAGGCCCAGGGCGCTGTGGTCACGCCGGCCGAGGAGGCCACCCGCCGGGCCTACAACGACAAGCTGCTGCGCATGCCGCCCGAGCAGGCAGCACGCATCGTCGTGGACGGCGTGGAGGCCAACCGGTCGCGGATGCTGGTCGGGCGGGACGCCAAGGCCGTGGACCTGCTGGTCCGGCTGCTGCCGGGGCGCTACCCGGCGCTGGTCGCCCGGGCCGCAGGGCGGTACGCCAAGCCCTGACCCGGTCACCCGCAGGGGGCTCCCGGCTCCAGGTGGGCCGGCACCGTGCCGTCGGGGTCAGCGGCGCCGTCCGCGGTCGTGCCGGACGCTCGCCAGGCCCGGTGGTCGGGTGTCGGCCCGGGGCGTCAGGTCGCGTTGGTGGCCAGGTAGACGGTGTTGGTGGCCGGGCGGTCCTGCAGCGGGTTGGCGAAGCTGACGACCTCGGCGACGACGTCGACGAAGGCGCCCGACAGGACGGCCAGGTACGCCTCGTCGGGGGGATCGTTCGACCACAGCGAGAAGACGCCGCCCGGTCGCAGGTGCGCGGCCAGCCACTGGACGCCGGCTGCACCGTAGAAGGAGGCGTTGTCGTCGGCCAGCACGTGCCGGGGGGAGTGGTCGATGTCGACGACCACCGCGTCGTAGGTGCGGCCAGGCCGGTCTGGGTCGAAGCCGGCGCCGTCGGCCATCGCGAAGAAGTCGCCGTGCACCAGCCGGCAGCGCGGATCGGCGGTCAGCACCGGCCCGACCGGGACCAGGCCGCGCTGGTGCCAGCTGATGACCGGCTCGAGCAGGTCCACGACCAGCAGCTCCCGCACCCGCTGGTCGGCCAGCACCGCCTGGGCGGTGAAGCCCAGACCCAGCCCGCCCACCGCCACGTCGAGCGCCGGACCGTCGACGCGGGCCAGCGCGAGCCGGGCCACCTCGATCTCGGCCACCGTGAACATCGACGACATCAGGTACTCGTCGCCGAGCTTGACCTCGTAGACGTCGATCCCGGTCGCCGGGTCACGGCGGCGCCGGAGGGAGACCTCGCCGATCGGCGTGGGACTCCAGGCCAGCTCCTCGAACCGCACGCTCATGGGGGCACTGTCCTCCGTGGACGTCGGTGCTGCTGGTCGCGGCTGGCGGCCTGACCCTCACCGCCACCCGGCGCCGCGGGGCCGCCGCGCGCTGACTACGTTCCAGGCGATGGCCGACCAGCTGACGGTGCCCGGGATGGGACCCGAGGACCTGTCCGGGGCGCGGGGTGCTCGCGCCCGGGACCAGCGCGCCCGGCAGCAGGTCCGGGTCGGTGGGCAGGAACGGCGCTGCGGCTGGTGCCGCACCGTCCTCCCGCCGCACACCACGGCCGGCCGGCCCAGGCTGTACTGCGGGCAGTCCTGCCGGCAGAGCGCCTACGAGCACCGGTCGACCACGGCGGAGCTGGACCTGCCGCCGGGCACCGTCCTGGTCACCGAGTCCGAGATGGATGGCTTGCAGGACCGGCTGTTCCAGCTGCGGTGCTCGATCGAGGACGTGCAGACCCTGCTGGCCGAGAAGCCGAAGAAGGCCGAGCTGGAGAAGGCCCTGGCCGACCTCGTCCGTTCGACCGGGCGCCTGGACCGCCTGTGGCTGTCGGGCAGGGCCACGGCACGAGCTGAAGGGCCCGGCCGCAGGGGCTGACCAGCGGGATACCGGCGGGATACCTGGGCTCGAACCCAGGGATGGGAAGTCAGCGATCGGGGGCGGTTGTCCGCAGACGTGTTCCGCGCCTACCTGCAGCAACATGCCTGAGCGCCCACTCCGCATCCCAGACGAACAGGCGCACCCCCTGATCCTGTGGGAGTCCCTGACGAGCCGGTCGCAGCAACACCCCGGCTCGCGAACCGCAGGGGTCGGTCTGTGGCCGGTCGGGGATCGGGCACCGCGAAGCCCGAACCGCCCCTCCTGATGGTGCCTCGTGAGGGAGGCGCGCGGCTTCGACGTCCGTCGCAGCTCGGAGGCAACCGGCCAGCAGCTCAGCCCACCGCGTCCGGCGGCAGCACGGTGCTGACGTGCGGGTCCGTCCGGACGAGCACCGAGCGACCGGCGGCATCGATGCCGCGACCGGTGACGATGTCGATGGCGGGCTCCGAGCAGACGGCCTTCTCGTGGTCGACCAGCTCGAACCGTCCCGTGCGGGCCGCGGCACGTCGGGCGGGTCGCCGACGTCCAGGTCGCGGTGAGGACGCCGGAACAGCGCCCGAGCGTCGAGGGCGGCGTCGGCCGGGGTGAACCGCTCCACGAGGGCCGACAGCTGCTCGAGCGTCGTCCGCGCGCCGTCGGCGTCGACGCACAGCCGCGAGGTCCGCGCGTCACCGGGACCGTTGCACCATCGTGACGCCGATCACCACGGGGGCGGTCCGGGCAGCTACGGTCGGGCTCCGCAGACGTCGGCCTGGAGGTGA
The DNA here is from genome assembly GCF_037083865.1 of Klenkia terrae. Classification (NCBI taxonomy): domain Bacteria; kingdom Bacillati; phylum Actinomycetota; class Actinomycetes; order Geodermatophilales; family Geodermatophilaceae; genus Klenkia; species Klenkia terrae. The sequence goes on from NZ_JBAPLV010000012.1 coordinate 133,392, forward strand.
CGGGTGCACGGCATCGTGGTCGATCCAGCCGCGTCCCCGGCGAGCGGTGCTCCCGGGGTGGTCGATGCCGAGCGGGCCCGGGGACCAGTCGGTGGGCGCGGGGTGCCGGCGTCGGCACGGGGCGCGTTCACGAAGTACCTGGTGCCCGAGGTGGTCTTCGGGTGGGGTGCCTTGTCCGAGGCGGGGTTCGCGGCCCGCCGGCTGGGTGCACGGCGGCCCTTCGTGGTGACCGACGAGGGCGTGGCCCGGGCCGGCTGGGCACGGGAGCTGACCGAGCACCTGGCCGGTGTCGGTCTCACGGCCACCGGGTGGCAGGACATGACCCCCAACCCCAAGGATCACGAGGTGGCCGAGGGGGTCGAGGCCTACCTGCACGGCGGCTGCGACGTCATCATCGGCCTGGGCGGCGGCTCGGTGATCGACGCCGCCAAGGCCATCGCCGTGGTCGCCAGCAACGGGGGGCGGATCCTGGACTACGAGGGCGTCGACCGGGTCACCGCGGCCATCCCGCCGACCGTGATGTGCCCGACCACGGCCGGCACCGGCGCCGACGTGTCCCAGTTCGCGGTCATCACCGACACCGCCCGACGGGTCAAGGCCACCCTCATCGGCCGGGCACTGGTGCCCGACATCTCCCTCACCGACCCCCGCCTGCTCACCACGATGCCGGACGACCTGGCCGCCGCGACCGGGCTGGACGCCCTCACCCACGCGGTCGAGGCCTACGTGTCCCGGGCCTCCGGGCCGTTGACCGACGTGCACGCCCTGCACGCCGTCGAGCTCATCGCCGGCTCCCTGCGACGGACCCTCACCCACCGCGACGACACGGCCGCCCGCACCGCCATGGCCCAGGCCAGCCTGGAGGCCGGGCTGGCGTTCACCAACGCCATCCTGGGTGCGACCCACGCGATGAGCCACCAGGTCGGGGGCCTGCTGGACCTGCCGCACGGCGTGGTGAACGGGGTCCTGCTCCCGCACGTCATCCGGTTCAACGCCCGCACCGCCCCGGACCGGTTCGCCGCCGTTGCCCGTGCCCTCGGCATCGACACCACGGGCATGACCGCCTCGGCGGCCGCCGAGGCCGCCGCCGACGCGGTCACCGACCTCGCCGCCGACCTCGGCTGCCCGTCCGGGCTGGCCCAGCTGGGTGTCCGGCTCAGCGACGTGGAGACCTTGTCGGTGACCGCGCTGGCCGACGCGTGCCTGTCGACCAACCCCCGCGACGCCAGCCAGGCCGAGGTGGCCGACCTCTTCCGGGCCGCGATGTGAGCGCCGTCGCGCCCGGGCTGGACGAGCTGACCGGGCTGCGGTCGTCCAAACCCACCTGGTACGCCGAGTACCGGCACAGCGCCGACAGCCTGACCCGCGCACTGGGGTCCCTGGACCACATCGCCCAGGTGCTGTCGGCCACCGGCCGCGGAGCCGGTGCGCTGTGCCAGGCCGTGGTCGACGCGACCGCCGAGCACCTGGCCGCCGCCTGGGTGGTGCTCGTGCTCGCCGAGGACGCGCTGCCCCTGGCCTCTCCGCGGCTGGTCGCCCGCGGCCCGGCCGGGGCTCCGGTGCGGACCCTGGACGACCTGCCCGGAGGGGTGCGCCGCTCGGTCGCGGCCGCGCTGGCCCACCCCAGGGTCGAACCTGGCCGCGACGACGACGGCGCGGTGGTCGTGCCGTTGGTCATCGACGGCGAGCAGGCCGGGGCGCTGGTGGCCTGGGTCGGACCGTCGCCGGCGGTCACCGCGGGGGACCTGTCCATCCTGCGGATCGTGGCCAACCAGTCCGCCGTCGCGCTGCTCAGCGACTCCCTGCTGGCCGGCTCCGAGGCGCTGCGCCAGCACACCGAGGAGCTCTACGCCGAGGCCGAGCAGCGGGCCCGGGACCTGGCCGACCGGCACCGCGAGCTGGCCGCCGCCGAGCGACGACTCGACGACGCCGCCCGGCGCGAGGCCGTGGACCTCGAGCGTCACCGGATCGCGCGGGAGCTGCACGACAGCGTCGCCCAGCACGTGCTGTCGGCCGGGATGGCCATCGAGTGGTGCCGCCCCGAGGTCGAGCACCACGGCGAGGTCCACCAGCGCCTCGGCCACGCCAAGGCGCTGACCCGGGAAGCCGTGGAGCGACTGCGGGCCGCCATCCACACCCTGTCCAGCGACCACCTGGACGAGGCGTCGTCCAGGCTGCCCGAGCTGCTGGGCAGGTTGCCCGAGCAGCACCGGGTCCCCGGCCTGACCGTCGCGGTCCGGGTCGAGGGCCGGCCCGCCCCCGTGCCGGCCCAGGCCGAGGAAGCACTGGTGAAGATCGCCGCGGAGTGCCTGTTCAACGTGACCCGGCACGCGGGTGCCTCCCGGTGCACGGTCCGGTTGGCCTACCGCGTGGACGGCGTGCGGCTGTCGGTCTCCGACGACGGCACCGGGGACCCCGAGCTGCTGCGCCGCTCGTTGCGGGCCGGCGCCCGCGAGGGTGCGCACCGGGGCCTGGGCAACATGGCGTCCCGGGCGCAGGAGGTGGGTGCCGTGCTGCGGTTCACCCGCGCCCGGATGGGCGGCGTCCGCGTCGAGGTCAGGTTGCCCGCGGACCCGGCCGGCCCCGGGATCCCGCGGCGTGCAGCGCCCCCGGGGCAGCAGGATGGCTGAGCCCATCCGGTTGGTCGTCGTCGACGACCACGCGATCGTCCGGCAGGGCCTGCGGTCGATCCTCGAGCGGGAGAGCGACATCCAGGTGGTCGGGGAGGCCGCCACCGCGGCCCAGGCGCTGGACCTGGTCGCCCTCGAACGCCCGCACATCGTGCTGCTGGACCTCAAGCTGTCGGCCGGGTCCGACACGGCAGGGCTGGCGCTGTGCGGTGAGCTGACCCGGCAGCCGGCGGCCCCGGGCGTGCTGGTCGTGACGACCTTCCTGGACGAGCAGCTGGTGCTCAGCGCCATCCAGGCCGGGGCGCGGGGCTACGTGCTCAAGGACGTCGACGCCGTGGCCCTGGTCGCCGCGATCCGGGCCGTGCGTGGCGGTGAGTCGGCCTTCGACAGCCACAGCGCCGCCATGGTGGTCCGGTCCCTGGCCGGGGGCACCGCGCCGTCGCCGGGCCCGGGCCTGACCAGCCGGGAGCAGGCGGTGCTGACGCTGCTGGCCCGGGGCCTGTCGAACGCGGCCATCGGCCGGGAGCTGTACATCTCGGCCACCACGGCCAAGTTCCACGTCGGGAACCTGATGCGCAAGCTGTCGGTCTCCCGGCGCGCCGAGGCCGTCTACGCCGGCTCCAAGCTCGGCCTCATCTGAGCCGGCTGCGGCGCCGGTCCGGGTCCCGCTGTCTCAGACGACCCGGGTGGTGACGTCGGTGGCGAACCCCTCCAGGGCGGACATGTCCCTGATGACCTCCACCCGGTCGCAGTGGTCGGCGTAGGCAGGTAGGTCGCAGCCACCCAGCGCCCAGGAGTACCGCGGCTCGGGGGTCAGCCAGATCGTCTCCCGCACCCGGCGGGCCAGGTCCCCGAAGACGTCGACCCGGGGGGCATTGCCGTTGCCCCGGCCGTCGCCCAGGACCAGCAGCGTGCTGCGCCGGGTGAACGCGCCGGAGTGGTCGGCGGCCAGCTTCGCGAACACGGTGCCGTAGTCGCTGGTGGCGTCCACGTCGATGACGTCGCCGCCGAACACCAGACCCAGTGCGTGCTCGAGGGGGTGCTCGTCGAAGAGGTCGGTGATCTCCACGACGTCGTCGACGAAGGCGAAGGTGCGGACCTGGGCGAAGAGGTCCTGCAGGGCGTGGACCACGTGCAGGGTGAAGCGCGCGGTGGTCCGCACCGACAGCGAGACGTCGGCGACGACGACGAGCCGGGGCTTGTCCTCGGCCAGCCGGGTGGTGACCGGGCGGAAGGGGATGCCGTCGTACCTCATGTTGGACCGCATGGTGCGGCTGACGTTGATCCGCCCCCGGCTGGAGCGCTGCTTCTTGTGGGTCAGCCCGCCGTGCAGGGAGGTGGCCAGCCGCCGCAGGGACTCCTCGATGCGGGCCCGCTCGGCCTCGGTGACCCGCTGCACCGGGGCGCTGCGCAGCTCACGTTCCTCGATGGCCAGGTCGGTCATCTCCGCCAGCTTCTGCAGGTGCGCCTGCAGCAGCTCGGGCAGGTCGTCGATCATCCCGGCCAGCTGCCGGCGCAGCGCCTCGGCGACCTCGGGGTCCAGGTCGTCGACGGGGTTGGCCAGCCAGTCCCGCAGGGCCTGCTGCTGGGCCACCGACAGCTCCACGTCGAGCTGGGTGCCACCGGCGCGCACCAGGTCGCCGGGGAGCCCCGGGTCGTGCAGGCGGCCGACCTCGACCTGGACGTTCTCCTGGCCGTCGGGGTTCCCGACCGGCTCGCTGGACAGCACGATCTGCTGGGTCAGGCTGGCCAGGTCGACCTTGTTGGCCTCCTGGTGCAGGTTGTACTGCTGGGTGAGGTCCTCGGGCCTGAAGAACTCCCGGATGTCCATCGGCTTGCCGTGGCTGTGACCCTGCTCGGGTTCGGCCCCGGGCTCCTGGGACCAGGTCATCTTCGTCAGCTCGCCCTCGTCGACCAGCTCGTCGTGGGCGTGCCCGTGCTCGGGGTCCTCCGGGGTGACCGCGACCAGCCCGAAGAACTTCGTGTAGGTGTCGGTGAAGACGTCGATGTCCCGCCGGTCCTTGAGCAGCGCGGCCCCCAGCGCCGCCCGGAGGGCGTCCCGGTCACCGACCCGGACCGCCGCGGCTGCGGCGAAGGCGTCGACGGCCTCGGCGGTCGAGATCCGCATGCCGCGCAACCGGAGCAGCCGGATGAACCGGTGCAGTGCGCCCTCCATCGGCCGGCCCGCTCAGACCGGACGGCGGCGGGCGGAGTTCTTGGGCCCGCCGCGGTTGGCGAAGGAGCGGGCGCCCTGGGCTGCGGTCACCGACCGGGTGGTCGCCGGGATCTCCCGCGCACCGCCGGCGGTGCCCTCCCCGGATCCGCTGCTCCGCTGGCCGTAGTACTCCTCGTCGTGGCGGCCGGGCACGTCCTTGGCAGCACGGACCTGCTTGCCTCCGGTGTCCTCGTCGTGCCGGTGGGTGCCCGGCCCGTGGTCGTGGACGTGCCCGTGGTCATGCCCGTGGTCGTGGTCGTGCGGGTGGGGGACCGTGGCGTTGGGGTCCACCAGCCGGGGGAGGGCCGCCCGGGAGCGCTCGACGTCGCGCTCGTACTTGGCGACCACCGAGACGGTGTCGGCGAGGATCGCCGCGTCCAGGTCGGTGACGCCCAGGACGGCCAGGACGCGCGCCCAGTCGATCGTCTCCGAGATCGACGGGGACTTCCGGAGGTCCAGCCCGCGCAGCCCGCGCACGATGTCGACGAGCTGGCTGGCGGCAGCGTCGTCCAGACCGGTCTTCTTCGAGCGCAGGATCTCCAGCTCGCGCTCGGCGTCGGGGTACTCCAGGAACAGGTGCAGGCAGCGCCGCTTCAGCGCAGCGGACAGGTCCCGGGTGTTGTTGCTGGTCAGGATCACGTAGGGGGCGTGCTCGGCGACGAAGGTGCCGATCTCGGGGACGGAGACCTGGTACTCGGCGAGCATCTCCAGCAGCACCGCCTCCAGGGCCTCGTCGGCCCGGTCGACCTCGTCGATGAGCAGCACGACGGGCTCGGGGGAGCGGACGGCCTCCAGCAGCGGGCGGGCGGCGAGGAACCGCTCGGAGAAGAAGGCGCTGTCCTGCTCGGCCACCCGGTCCACGGCCTCGGCCATCGAGGTGGTGTCGGTGAGCAGCTCGGCCGCCTTGTCCCGCAGGATCTGGGTGTAGAGCAGCTGCTTGCCGTAGTCCCACTCGTAGAGCGCCTTGGTCTCGTCCTGGCCCTCGTAGCACTGCAACCGCAGCAGCCTGCGGCCGGTGGCGCGGGCGAGGGTCTTGGCGAGCTCGGTCTTGCCGACCCCGGCCGGTCCCTCCAGCAGCAGCGGCTTGCCCAGCCGGCTCATCACGAACGTCGTGGTCGCCAGTCGGCGGTCGGTGACGTAGCCGTGCTCGGCGAAGGCGCGGGCGACGTCGTCGACGTCGGTGAAGTCGTCGGGGCGGGGGGTGGCGGTGGTCTCGGGGGAGCCGGCCGGGGAGGTCATCGTCGTCCTCACGGGTGGGGCGGGGGGGGGGGCCGCGGG
>NZ_JBAPLV010000013.1:0-137612 GCF_037083865.1 Klenkia terrae
CACAAGATCACTGATCGCCTACGACCACTGATCCAATCGGACTTACTCATCTAGGCCGCCGTCCGCACCGGGGCCCAGGTCGCCCCGCTAGCGTCCTGCGGGTGACCAGCGCACCCACACCGCAGCGTTCCGGGCTCGCCGTCGTCGGCGGCGGCAAGATCGGGGAGGCGCTGGTCTCCGGGCTGGTCCGCCGACCCGGCGCCGCCGAGGGCATCGTCGTGGTGGAGCGGAGCCCCGAGCGGGCCGCCCAGCTGGTCCAGCGGTACGGCGTCCGGTCCCTGGACCTGGCGGGCGCCGCGGCGGCTTGCCGGGTCCTGCTGGTGGCGGTCAAGCCGCAGGACGTCGACGCGCTGCTGGCGCTGCTGGCCCCGCACGTCGACCCGGGTCACCTGGTCGTGTCGGTCGCCGCGGGCGTGCCCACCGCCCGCATCGAGGCCGCGCTGCCCACCGGGACGGCCGTCGTCCGGGTCATGCCCAACACCCCGGCGTTGGTCGACGAGGGGATGAGCGTGCTGTCCGCGGGCGCACACGCCACCCCCGAGCACCTGGACGAGGCCGAGGCCCTGCTGTCGGCCGTGGGGCAGGTGCGGCGGGTGCCGGAGTCCCAGCAGGACGCCGTCACCGCGCTGTCGGGCAGCGGGCCGGCCTACTTCTTCTTCCTGGTCGAGGCCATGATCGACGCGGGGATCCTGCTCGGCCTGCCGCGCACGCTGGCCGCCGACCTGATCGTGCAGACCGCCTTGGGCGCGGCCACGATGCTGCGGGACTCCGGGGAGCACCCCGTGCAGCTGCGCGAGGCGGTCACCAGCCCCGGGGGGACGACGATCGCCGCCATCCGCGAGCTCGAGCGGCACGGCGTCCGGGCCGCCCTGATCGCCGCGATCGAGGCCGCGCACGACCGTTCGGTGGAGCTCGGCCGCTGATCGGCGGAAATTTCTTCCGGTGCTCACGCTGCGTGAGTGCACAACGCCGAACGGTTCGTGTTGGGAACATGTGCCGGGGCTGAGGGGCCGTGTCGCCGTGTCGACATGTCATAGACGCCCCGTGAACAACCGAGCACTGTCAGTCGTGTCGACAAGTGACCAGGACGGACCGGTCCGCCTGTTCGATTCACCCATCGCTTCTGCCCCACCAGGCCCCTAACGTTTCTCCCAGCACGTACGTGACCCGACCGCCGGTGGGGAAGCCGACGGACCGATACGTGCAGTAGCGGAGGAGAAACACCATGACCATGCCCCAGCGCGCCTACCAGGTCCGCCCCTCGCAGCCCGGCCCCCGTCCGGTCGGCCGCCCGGTCTCGGCCGCCTCGGTCGCCCGCCCGGTGCCCGCCGCCCATCCGGCCGCCGCCCCGGTGAACCGTCAGCTGCCGGCCCAGCCGCAGCGCTCGGCCGTCACCTTCCTGACCGTCGCCGAGGTCGCCGCGATGATGCGGGTCTCCAAGATGACCGTCTACCGCCTCGTGCACGGCGGTGAGCTCTCCGCCGTCCGCGTCGGCCGCTCCTTCCGGGTGCCCGAGCGCGCCGTGCAGGACTACCTGCGCGACGCGTACACCGACATCGCCTAAGAGGGCTGCTCCACCGCGTCACCTGTACCACCAGCGTCGCCTCCGTACGGGGTCGCCGTCGTCGGGATCCGACGGCGGCTCCCCGCGGGCGGTCGCGCCCGCTCCACCCGCACGGCAGCACGGCAGCACCGCTCCACCGCGGCCCGGAGGGACCTCGACGTCCCCGGCCGCTCCCGGCGCCCGCCGCCCGCAGTGACCCGGCCGCGGCCCGGCCACGCGACGGGGCCGCCCCGCCGGGGCACCAGGTAGTCTCGACCGTCGAGCGTCGTCCACCTCGCCGCAGGTGGCCGCCGCACACGAGCTGAACACCCTCGCGCGGTGCCCGGCATGACCTCCGGTCATCGCTCCGGGCCCCGCGCGACCTCGACGTCGGGAGCATCACCATGGGTTCGGTCATCAAGAAGCGCCGCAAGCGGATGGCGAAGAAGAAGCACCGCAAGCTCCTCAAGAAGACGCGCATCCAGCGTCGCAACAAGAAGTGAGCTGAGGCTCGTGCCGCCCGCGGTCGTCCTCGTCACCGGTGTGAGCCGGTGGCTGGGCGGGGCGCTGGCGGCCGAGCTCGCCGCAGACCCCTCCGTGGAGCGGGTCCTCGGGGTGGACACCGTGACCCCCGGCCCCGAGGCGCTGCGCCGCCTCGGTCGCACCGAGTTCGTGCGGGCCGACATCCGGAACCCGCTGATCGGCAAGGTCATCGCCGCCGCCGGCGTCGACACCGTCGTGCACATGAACATCAGCTCCACCCCCGGGGGGAGCGGCGGCCGCACGTCGATGAAGGAGCTCAACGTCATCGGCACGATGCAGCTGCTGGCCGCCTGCCAGCGGGTGCCCTCGGTCCGCCGCCTGGTCCTCAAGTCGACCAGCGCCGTCTACGGGGCCAGCCCCCGCGACCCCGCCGTCTTCACCGAGACGATGCAGGCCCGTCGGGTGCCCGGCGGCGGCTTCGCCAAGGACAGCCTGGACATCGAGGGCTACGTCCGGTCCTTCGCCCGCCGGCGCCCCGAGGTCGGGGTGGCCGTGCTGCGGTTCACCAACTTCATCGGCCCGCGGATCGACTCGCTGCTGACCGGCTTCCTGCGGATGCCCGTCGTCCCCACCGCGCTGGGCTTTGACGCCCGGGTCCAGCTGCTGCACGAGGACGACGCCGTCGCGGTCCTGGTGAAGGCGACCACCGGCGACTTCGCCGGCACCGTCAACGTCGGCGCCGGGGGCACCGTGCTGCTGTCCCAGGCGATCCGTCGGCTGGGCCGGGTGCCGCTGCCCCTGCCCGAGCAGGCCATGGCGCCGCTGGGTCGGCTGACCCGGCAGGCGCGGATCACCGACTACTCGCCCGAGCAGCTCCGGTTCCTCAACTTCGGCCGGGTGGTCGACACCCGCGTGCTGCGCGAGGAGTTCGGCTACACCCCGCGGTACACCACGGCGCAGGCGCTGGCCGACTACGGCCGCACCGTCGTCCCGGTGGTCGACCGGGACGTGGTGGGCTCCGTGGTGCAGACCGCGGAGGCCACCGTGGGCCGCCTGGCCTCGGTGTGGAGCTCGCTGAGCCAGCGGTCGGCGCCGACCCCGGTCGGCGGCCTCCGGGCGGTGCGCGATGCCTGAGGCCCGCGTCATCCGGCTGCACCCCGACGGCCCCGACGATCCGGTCGAGCCCCCCGCCGCCGAGCCCGGCTGGGACGACCAGGTCGCCGGCGGGCTGGAGTTCCTCCGCCGCCGCCTGACCGGGGAGTACGAGACCGACGAGTTCGGCTTCGACCCCGACCTGGCCGACCACCTGCTCATGCCGGTGCTCCGCCCGCTGTTCCAGAAGTGGTTCCGGGTCGAGACCCAGGGCCTGTCCAACATCCCCGACGTCGGCGGCGCCCTCGTGGTGGCCAACCACTCCGGCACGATCCCGCTCGACGCGCTGATGACCACCGTCGCGCTGCACGACGAGCACCCGGCGTCCCGGCGGTTCCGGCTGCTCGGCGCGGACCTGGTGTTCCAGTTCCCGTTCATCGGCGCGATGGCCCGCAAGCTCGGCGCCACCCTGGCCTGCAACGAGGACGCCGAGCGCCTGCTCACCGACGGCGAGCTGGTCGGCGTCTTCCCGGAGGGCTTCAAGGGCATCGGCAAGTCCTTCAGTGAGCGGTACACGCTGCAGCGGTTCGGCCGGGGCGGGTTCGTGACCGCGGCGCTGCGCACCGGGGCGCCGATCGTGCCGTGCGCCATCGTCGGGGCCGAGGAGATCTACCCGATGATCGGCAACGCCAAGACCGCGGCGCGGATCCTGGGGCTGCCCTACCTGCCGGTGACCCCGACGTTCCCGCTGCTCGGGCCGCTGGGCCTGGTGCCGCTGCCGTCCAAGTGGTTCATCGCCTTCGGCACGCCCATCGAGACCGCCCACTACGGCCCCGGTGCCGCCGACGACCCGATGCTGGTGTTCAACCTGACCGACCAGGTCCGCGAGACCATCCAGCAGTCGCTCTACCAGCTGCTGCTGCAGCGCCGCTCCGTCTTCAGCTGAGCGGGTCACCACCAGCGCGCCGGGTCACCGCCCCACGGGGCACCGAGCCGGGCGTAGTCGTGCGGCGCCCCCTCGTGCGCGAGCACCGGGGCGGCGCACCGCACCCGCCCGGCGCCGACCACGGGGAGCTCGGCCGGCGTGCCCGCCGACCGCGGCCCCGTCCCCGGCTGCTGCAGGGCCAGCGCGGTCCGGGCCAGCGCGACCGACACCGCGTGCGACCCACCCCCGCGGGCCCGGTCCCGCAGGGCGGCGGCGACCCCGGCGGCCAGCAGGTGGCCCGAGGCGTGGTCCAGCGCCTGCACCGGGAGCGCACCCGGCACGACGCCGTCCGGGCTCTCGACGACGGCGATCCCGGTGGTGGCCTGCACCAAGCTGTCGAAGCCGCGGCGGTGCGTCCACGGCCCGGAGGTGCCCCAGGCGCTGACGCTGCCCACCACGACGCCGGGGTGCCGCTCCGCCAGGGCCGCCGGGGTCAACCCGAACCGGTCCAGCGACCCGGGCCGGTACCCGGTGAGGACGACGTCGGCGCCGCGCAGCAGCTCGTCGAGCACCTCGGGCTCGCGGGCCAGGTCGAGCAGCGCCGAGTGCTTGTCCTGCCCGGTGTCCAGGTGCTGCCACTCGATCTCGCGCGGCTCGGGCGGGTCGACCCGCAGCACCCGGGCGCCCAGCAGGGCCAGGTCCCGGCCGGCCACCGGCCCGGCGATCACCCGGGTGAGGTCCAGCACCCGGACGCCGTCCAGCGGCGCCGTGCCCACGCCGGCCCAGGGCCGGGGTGCGGCCGGCCCCAGGAGCTCGCGCAGCACCAGCGGCCGCCGGGCGACGGCGTGCTGCTGGGGGTGCGCAGACCACTCCTCGGGCCTCCGGACGGCGACCACCAGCGCACCGGCCCCGGCGGCCGCGTCCTCCAGCTCCTGCGCCGGACGGCGGGCCAGCGCGGCGCGGACCTGGTCGGGTCCGGCCGCGTCGTCCAGGCCCAGCAGCGACCGCAACCGGGCCGCGTGGTGCGGGTAGTTGCCGTGGGTGCGGACCCACCCGTCGGCAGCGGGCCAGAACCCAGACAGCGGCGCGAACGCCGTCGGGGCGGCGCCGTCCAGCCGGAACAGGCGGTCGCTGCCGAACGAGGCGGCCACCGCGAGCCCGTCGACCTGCAGCGGCCGGGCATCCCGGCCCACCCGGTCGGCGGCGCACAGCTGCCCGGCCAGCGAGACGACGCCGACGGCGTCCACGGCCAGGGCGCCGGCCTGCAGGCGGGAGGGCAGCGGGGCCGGCGTGGCCCGCACCAGGTCCAGCTCCGCGGCGTCCCCGCCGAGGTCCGCCCAGGCCTGCGCGGCCACCGCCCCCAGCGGGCCGACCGGTCCGGTCACCGGGTCAGAACGGCCACTGGTTGCGGCGTCGGAGGGCCAGCACACCGGAGACCGCACCGCCGCCGAGCGCGGCCGCGCCCAGGGTGGGGACGCCGATCCGGGCGGCCTTGCGGCCGGTGCGGAAGTCCTTGACCGCCCAGCCGCGGGACCGGGCGACCGCCTTGAGCTCGGTGTCCGGGTTGACCGCGACCGCGGTGCCGACCAGGGAGAGCATCGGCAGGTCGTTGGACGAGTCGCTGTAGGCCGTGCACCGGGTGAGGTCCAGCCCCTCCCGCTCCGCCAGCGCCCGGACCGCCTGCGCCTTGGCCTCGTGGTGCATCAGCTCGCCGACCAGCCGACCGGTGTACTTGCCGTCGACGATCTCCGAGACGGTGCCCAGCGCGCCGGTCAGCCCGAGGCGGCGGGCGATGACCGAGGCCAGCTCGATCGGGGTGGCGGTCACCAGCCAGACGCGCTGCCCGGCGTCCAGGTGGGCCTGGGCCAGCACCCGGGTGCCGGCCCAGATCCGGTCGGCCATCAGCTCGTCGTAGATCTCCTCGCCGGCCGCGGAGATCTCCTCGACCGACCGGCCGGCGATGAAGGCCAGCGCGTTGTCCCGGACGGTGTGCATGTCCACGGCGGACTCGGACCCGGCGACCCGGAACTTGGCCTGCTGCCAGATGAAGGAGGCCACGTCGCGGCCGGTGAAGTACTTGCGGGCGGCCAGCCCGCGGGCGAACCAGAACAGCGAGGCGCCCATCATCATCGTGTTGTCGCAGTCGAAGAACGCGGCACCGGTGCGGTCGGGCTCGACCACGGGTGCGGCCTCGACCTGGGCGGCTGCGGCGGCCGCGGCGCCGGCGACGAGGGCGCGGGTCTCCTCGTCGGCCAGGTCACCCGGCAGGCGGGCGCGTCGACCGCGGAACGGCACTCGGACCACGCGTCCGCCCCCCTCCTCGAGACCGCGGGGCACGACCCCGCACGCTGGTCCCGACCCTAGCCGCCCCCGCCGACACCCCGGCCCCGGCGGTGGGGGTGGCCGATGTGGTCGAGGGGCGGTCAGTCGCCGATGCAGATGAGGCCGCCGACGCAGATCGTCGTCGAGGGCAGCAGGGGCACGTCGATCAGCGGCGGGACGGTGGTGGTCACCGCGGGCGTGGGCAGGGCGGGGACGGTGGTGCCCGCCGGGGCCGGCGCCGGCGCCGGGGCCTGGGTCGACGTCCGGGCCGGTGTCGAGGCCCCCGCACCGCCGCCGGACTGGCCGGGCACCGTGGTCGTCGGCTGCGCCGGAGCGCCGGGGGCCGGGGCCTGGGCGGTCGGCGCACCCGGCGCGACGGTGGTGCCCGCGCCCGTCGACGGCGTCGCCGAGGACGTCGGCACCGGGACGTCGGCCAGGCACGGCCCGGGGACGACGCCCAGCCGGTCGCTGCCGGCGTCCGCCGCGCCGGCGGGGCAGGCCAGCACGGCCTGCAGCGCCGCGCCGCGGGCGGCCACCTCGTCGACCAGGCCCACCGATGCGGCCACCGCCTCCTCGGCGCCGACGGGGACGTCGAGTGCGTCCAGCCCCGCCCGCTGACCGGTCGTCCACTCCGCCAGCGTGTCCAGCGCAGCCTCGTCGCCGGCCTGGACCGCGGTGGTGGTCAGCGCGGCGGTGCCCTCGATGGTCTGGTCGTCCATCGTGGTCAGCACGTCGACCACGGTCCCGGCGTCCGCCCCGGAGGCGGCCACGCCGGTGCCCGGCAGGTCACCGCCCACCGAGGCCGGTGCGGCGCCGGCCTCGGAGCCGGTGAGGTCGGCCAGCTCGGCCAGCCGGGTGCTGGCGAAGGTCAGCAGGGTGAGCCCGCGGTCCTCGTCGGAGGCCAGCGCGAGCTGGGTCTCCTCGCCGCCGCGCTTGAGGCCGTAGAGCAGGTCGCCGGGTTCGGCGTCCTGGGCCAGCGCCAGCAGACCGGACAGCGCGCCCACCGACATCGCGGCCCCGACCAGCCCGGCCGTCAGCCGGGTGCGCCAGCGGCTGACCGGCGCGTCGTCGGCCCGCCCGGCGAGCAGCCGCTGCCAGCGGCTGGCCCCGGCGTCCGGGGTCCGGACGGCGGTCGCCCCCACCGATCGCACGGCGGCCATCGCCACCAGCCGCGCACGCTGCGCGGCCCGCACGTCGGCGGTGAGGTCGGGTTCGTCCCGGGACAGCGACCGCAGGCGCGCGGCCAGGGCCGTCTGCAGCTCCGCGTCGTTCACCGTGCTCCCCGATCCCCGCGCACACCCGTCGACCCGGTGGACCGGGTCAGTGCGCTCAACGACCGGGTGCGCCACCCGGTACGGGGTACCCGAGGGTAACTTGCGACCACACCCGCCCGGGTCATCGCAGTCCCTCCGGCAGCAGGCCGGCCAGCCGCTTCACGGCCCGGTGCTGCAGGGCCTTGATCGCGCCGTCCTTCTTGCCCATCGCGGCCGCCGTCTCGGCCACCGACAGCCCCTGCAGGAAACGCAGCGCGATGCACTCGCGCTGCTCGTCGCCGAGCTGCGCGACGCAGGCCAGCAGCTCCGCGTTAGTCAGCCCCTGCAGGACCGCGTCCTCCGGGCCGGCGGTCACCCGGTCGGCGTCGCGCATGTCGGCGGTGGTGACCTCCAGGCGGAACCGACTGCTCTTCACGTGGTCGCGGACGATGTTGCGGGCGATGGTGACCAGCCAGGCACCGACGTCGCGGCCCTGGAAGGACAGCGAGTCGATCCGGCGCAGCGCCCGCACGAAGGTCTCGCTGGTGAAGTCCTCGGCGGTCTGCCGGTCGGACACCCGGTGGTAGAGGTACCGGAACACCATGTCGGCGTACCGGTCGTAGAGCTGGCCGAACGCCTCGGCCTCCCCGGCCTGGGCCCGCTCCACCAGCGCCCAGACGGCGACCTGCTCCTCGCCCTCCGGCTCGGCCGGGACCTCCTCCTCGACCTCGATGACCTCGTCGACCTCGAGGACCTCCGGCACCTCGGGCTCGACCGGCGCCGGGGGACGGACCACCGGCGGGGGAGCGGGCGCCCGGTGGGCGCCGGTCGGCTGCTCGTCCACCGGGCGGCGGGGGACCGGTGTCGTCGTGCGGGGGCGCGGGGTCGGCCGGGGACGCGCGGGGTCGCGGCCCGACACGTCGGCGGCCGCACCGCCGGCTCGACCCTGGAGGGGCAATGCGGTCCCTCCGTCGTGGTCGGCGGCGCAGGACCCGGCGGCCGCACCCGGGCCCTGACCTGCGCAGGTCGGCCCCATGGTGACAACATCGGGCGTCCGCGTCCACGCGAGAAGGAGACCGGCCAGCGGCCACCCGGCCGCCCCGGTGGAGGAGGGTGTGCCCCGGTGGCCCCAGCAGCCCGCACGTTCCACGGTCTGGTCCGCGCCGCGGCGCAGGCCCACGGGTCGGCACCGGCCCTCGTGGAGGGGGACCGCCGGCTGACCTGGGCGGAGCTCTCGGCGCAGGTCGACCGCACCGCCGCGGGGTGGGCCGGGCTCGGGATGGCCGCCGGCGACCGGGTCGCCGTCCAGCTGCCCAACGGCATCGACTGGGTGCTCGCCGTGGTGGGCGCGCTGCGCGCCGGCCTGGTCGTCGTCCCGGTCAACACCGCCTACACCGACCCCGAGCTGACGCACCTGCTCACCGACTCCGGCGCACGGGCGCTGGTCACCGCGCAGCCCCGCGAGGAGCTGGCCGGGGCGGCCGTCGTGGTCGGCCCGCCGGCCGCCGACGGGGAACCGCCGGTCGACCCCGACGACCCGCAGGCACTCGCGCTGCTGGGCTACACCAGCGGCACCACCGGCAGCCCGCGCGGGGCGATGCTCACGCACGCCGCGCTGCTGGCCAACCAGCAGCAGGTGCTCGCGGTGCAGCCGGCCCCGGTCCGCCCCGGCGACGTCGTGCTGCTGGCCCTGCCGCTGTTCCACGTCTACGGCCTCAACGGCGGCCTCGGCCTGGTCGCGGCCACCGGTTCCTGCGGGGTGGTCGTGCCCGCCTTCGACCCCACCGGCACGCTCGCGCTGATGGCCGCCGAGGGCGTCACCGCGGTGCCCGCCGCCCCGCCGATGTACCAGGCCTGGCTGGCCGCGGCCGACGCCGCCGGGTCCGACACCGCCCTGCGCCGGGCGTTCGCCGCCGTCCACACGGCGAGCTCGGGGTCCGCGCCGTTGGCCCCCCGGGTCTGGACGGCGATGCGGGACCGGGCCGCGGTCACGGTGTGGGAGGGCTACGGGCTCACCGAGGCCGCGCCCGTGCTGGCCACGACCCTGGTCACCGGCCGGGCGAAGCCGGCCTGCATCGGGGCGCCGGTCCCCGGGGTGGAGCTTGTGCTGCGGGACAGCGCCGGTGGCCCCGGTGCCGGCCCGGACCCAGGCAGCAAGGTCCGCGAGGACGTCTTCGGCGACCCGTTCGGCGACGACCCGCCCGACAGCGCCGGCGAGGTGTGCGTGCGCGGGGCGAACCTGTTCGCCGGCTACTGGCCCGACGGCGCCGACGGTCCCGACGACGAGGGCTGGCTGCTCACCGGGGACATCGCCTACCGCGACGCCCAGGGCGACCTGCACCTGGTCGACCGCCGCCGCGACCTGGTGCTGGTCAGCGGGTTCAACGTGTACCCGCTGGAGGTCGAGCGGGTGCTGGAGACCCACCCCGAGGTCGCCGAGGCCGCGGTCATCGGGCTGCCCGACGAGCGCACCGGGGAGTCGGTGCGCGCGGTCGTCGTCCGGACCGAGGGGTCCGCGCTGGACGCCGCGGACCTACGCACGTTCGCCGCGCGCTCGCTGGCCCGGTTCAAGATCCCCAGCAGCATCCACTTCGTGGACCAGCTGCCGCACTCGCTGACCGGCAAGGTCAGCCGGGCCCGGCTGCGCGAGCTCGGGCTGCACCTGGTCGCCGAGGAGACCCAGCACGCGGAGGGCGTCGATGGCTGAGCTGCAGCTGCTCACCCGGGCCGGGTGCCACCTGTGCGAGGTCGCCGCGGAGACCCTGGACCGGGTGGCGGCCGAGCACGGGCTGACCGTGACCCCCGTCGACGTCGACGCCGACCCCGAGCTGCAGGCCGAGTACGGGGACCGCGTGCCCGTCGTCCTGCTCGACGGACGGGAGCACAGCTACTTCACCGTCGACGTCGACCGGCTGCGCCGGGACCTCGCGGCGGGCTGAGCTGGCCGCCGCACGGGTGGCGTCGGACACACCGGACGGCGGTGACCTGCAGGGATGCGCCCGCGAACTTTGTTCCGACGTTCACAAGCGGTTACCGTGGGCAGCGCCGGAGCCAGCAGAGGGCCGGTAGACACCCCCCGATGTCCGCGACACCGCCCCGTGTGCGCGGCTCGCCGTGGAGACGCCCGGACCCTGCCCGTCCGCCGTCCCCGGGGGTGCCCCGAGCGGGCCGATCGAGGAGAGCGCATGAGCGAGCCGCGGGCCCGGGTCATCCCCGAGGCCACCGTCGCCCGCCTCGCGGTGTACCTGCGGGTGCTCACCGGGCTGGCCGAGGGTGGCCGCAGCTCGGTCTCCAGCGGCGAGCTGGCCTCGGCCGCCGGGGTCAACCCGGCCGGGTTGCGCAAGGACCTGTCCTACCTCGGCCCGTGCGGGGTGCGCGGCGTGGGCTACGCCGTCCCGGCGCTGCGCGAGCGGCTGGCCCGCGCCCTGGGCGTCGAGGAGGCCCGGTCCTGCGTGCTGGTCGGCATGGGCAACCTGGGCTCGGCGCTGGCCGGCTACGCCGGCTTCGGCAGCCGCGGCTTCTCCTTCGTGGGGCTGCTGGACGCCGACCCGGCGCGGGTCGGCGAGGTCGTCGGCGGCACCGCGGTGCGCCCGGTCGACGACCTCGAGGACGTCGTCGCCGAGCACGGCGTGACCATCGCGGTGGTGACCACCCCCGCCGTGGTGGCCCAGCAGGTGTGCGACCGCCTGGTCGCCGCCGGCGTCCGCAGCATCGTGAACTTCGCGCCGGTGGCGCTGGTCGTCCCCGCCGGGGTCGACGTCCGGCAGGTGGACCTGTCGGTGGAGCTGCAGGTGCTGGCGTTCCTGGACCAGCAGAAGGGTGTGCACCTCGTGGCGGACCGGGAGACCGAGCAGGTGGCTCTCCCGTGAGCCTCCTCGCCGTGGGCATCAGCCACCAGACCGCGCCGGTGACCCTGCTCGAGCAGGTCGCCATGAACGGCGACGACACCGTGAAGACCCTGCACGAGCTGCTGGACTGCGAGCACGTGTCAGAGGCGCTGGTGCTGGCCACCTGCAACCGGGTCGAGATCTTCGCCGAGGTCGACCGGTTCCACGGCGGCGTCACCGACGTCAGCCGGGTGCTGGCCCGGCACGCCGGCGCCGGGGTCGAGGACCTCTCGCCCTACGTGACCGTGCACTACGAGGACCAGGCCATCGGCCACCTGTGCACCGTGGCCGCCGGGCTGGACTCCATGGTGGTCGGGGAGACCCAGGTGCTGGGCCAGCTGCGCGCGGCCTACGCCCTGGCCCAGGCCGAGGGCACCATCGGCCGCGAGCTGCACCCGATCGCCCAGCGGGCGCTGCGGGTCGGCAAGCGGGTGCACAGCGAGACCGGCATCGACCGGGCCGGCGCATCGCTGGTCTCGGTGGCCCTGGACCGGGTCACCGACCGGATCGGCGACCTGGCCGGTCGGCCGGTGCTCGTCGTCGGCGCCGGGTCGATGGGCGCGCTGGCGGCCACCACCCTGGCCCGGCGCGGCGCCGCCGTGACGATCACGAGCCGGACGCCGGGCACGGCGCTGCGGCTGGCCGACTCCCTGGGCGGCCGCGCCGTCGACCTCGAGGACCTCGGCTCCGAGCTCGCCGACGCCGACGTCCTGGTCACCTGCACCGGCGCGACCGGCACGGTCATCGGCACCGACCTGGTGACCTCGGCCATGGTCGGCCGCGACCGGCCGCTGGTCGTGGTCGACCTGGCCCTGCCCCGCGACGTCGACGCCGCCGTGGGCACCCTGCCCGGCGTGCACGTCGTGGACCTGGCGATGCTGCAGGGCGAGCGGGCCGCGCGCCCCGGCGAGCCGGTGGCCGGCTCGGTGGCCGCCGACGACATCGCCGCCGCGCACGCCCTGGTCGAGCTGGAGACCTCCCTGCTGCGGGCCGAGCGGCTGGCCGCCGCGGTGGCCCCGACCGTGTCGGCCCTGCGCAGCCAGGCCGCCGTGGTCGTCGACGCCGAGCTGCTCCGGTTGTCCACCCGGCTGCCCGACCTCGACGCCCGGTCCCGGGCCGAGGTCGCCCGCACCGTGCGCCGGGTGGTCGACAAGCTGCTGCACGAGCCCACCGTCCGGGTGAAGGAGCTGGCCAGCTCGCCGGGCGGCACCGACTACGCCGACGCCCTCCGGGCGCTGTTCGGCCTGGGGCTGGACGCCGACACCACGGTGCTGGCCGACGCGGTGACCGTCGACCCGGCCGGGACCGGCGCGCGCGACCAGCTCGCGGCCGACCGGGACCTGCCGTGAGCGCGCCGATCCGGCTGGGCACCCGGCGCAGCGAGCTGGCCCTCACCCAGTCCGGGCACGTGGCCGACGCGATCACCGCGGCCAGCGGGCGCCCGGTCGAGCTGGTGCACATCACGACCGCCGGTGACCGGTCGGCCGCGGCGATCAGCCAGCTGGGCGGCACCGGGGTGTTCGTCAGCGCGCTGCGCGACGCGCTGCACGCCGGCACCGTGGACGTGGCCGTGCACAGCTACAAGGACCTGCCCACCGCCGAGGACCCCGGCCTGGTCATCGCCGCGATCCCGCCGCGCCAGGACCCCCGCGACGCCCTGGTGGCCCGGGACGGCCTGACCCTCGGCGAGCTGCCCGCCGGCGCCACCGTCGGCACCGGCGCCCCCCGCCGGGTCGCCCAGCTGCGCGCGCTGGGCCTGGGCCTGGAGGTGGTGCCGATCCGGGGGAACGTGGACACCCGGATGGGCAAGGTGACCTCCGGCGAATTGGACGCCGTGGTCCTCGCCCGGGCAGGATTGGCCCGTCTCGGCCGGCTGGACGCGGTCACCGAGGTGCTCGACCCGCTCCAGGTTCTCCCCGCCCCCGCGCAGGGAGCCCTGGCCGTGGAGTGCCGGAGCGACGACGAGGTCACCCGGGCGCTGCTCGCGGGCCTCGACGACCTCGGGACCCGGGCCTGCGTCGTCGCCGAGCGCTCCGTCCTGGCCACCCTGGAGGCCGGGTGCAGTGCTCCGGTCGCGGCCCACGCCGAGATCGGCGAGGCCGAGGACGGCGGCGACGAGATCTACCTGCGGGCCTCGGTCACCGCGATCGACGGCAGCGACGCCGTCCGCGGCTCGACGTCCGGGCCGGCGACCGACGCGGCCCGGCTGGGCCGCGAGCTCGCCGCCGAGCTGCTCGACCGCGGTGCGGCCGCCCTCGTGGCGGCCAGCCGGTGAACCACCGCACGCCCCGCACCCCAGCCACACCCCATTCCCCCTGTTCGACCGCAAGCGACCCCACCCCGGGGTCGGAGATGGAGAGCACGCGATGACGCGCTCACGCAAGCAGACCGGCCGAGTCGTCTTCGTCGGCGGTGGCCCCGGCGACCCCGGGTTGCTCACGACCCGCGCCGCCGACGCGCTGGCCGCCGCCGACCTGGTGCTGGCCGACGCCGACGTCCCGACGCCGCTGACCGACGCGATCCGCGAGGTGCACCCCGACCTCGAGCTGACCGTCGCCACCGGCGAGCCGGCCGAGGTGGCCAAGGCCGCCGTCGCGGCCGCCAAGAACGGCTCGGTCGTCGTCCGGCTGGTCGCCGGTGACCCGTTCACCACCGACGCCGTGGTCAAGGAGACCCTCGCGGTCACCCGGACGAGCGTGCCCTTCGACGTCGTCCCGGGCGTGGCCGTGGGCACCGCGGTGCCGGCCTACGCCGGGGTCGCCATCGGCGCCGGGTCGGTCCAGGCCGACCTGCGCGGCGAGGAGCCGGTCGACCTGGGCGCCCTGGCCGCGGCCAGCGCCGGCACCGGCAGCCCGCTGGTGCTGCAGGTGCACGCCGAGTCGCTGCCCGGGATCGCCGCCGGCCTGGTCGAGGGCGGCCTGCCCGGCTCGACCCCGGTCGTGGTCACCGCCGACGGCACCGGCACCTCGCAGAAGAGCGTCGTGGCCAAGCTGGCCGCGATCGCCGAGAAGGACGCCGGGACCGAGTCGATGACCGGTTCGGTCGTGGTCACCGTCGGCTCGGTCGTGGACAAGCGCGGCAAGCTCGGCTGGTGGGAGTCCCGCCCGCTGTTCGGCTGGCGCGTGCTGGTGCCCCGCACCAAGGAGCAGGCCGGCGACATGAGCGAGCGGCTGCGGGCCTACGGCGCCGTGCCGGTCGAGGTGCCCACCATCGCCGTGGAGCCCCCGCGCAGCCCGGCCCAGATGGACCGTGCCGTCAAGGGCCTGGTCACCGGCCGCTACGGCTGGATCATCTTCACCTCGACCAACGCCGTCCGCGCGGTCCGGGAGAAGTTCACCGAGCTCGGCCTGGACGCCCGCGCGTTCGCCGGGGTCAAGGTGGCCTGCGTCGGCGAGCAGACCGCCCAGGCGGTCCGCGAGTTCGGCATCGTGCCCGAGCTGGTCCCCTCCGGCGACCAGTCCTCCGAGGGCCTGCTGGTGGACTTCCCGCCCTACGACGACGTGTTCGACCCGATCGACCGGGTGCTGCTGCCCCGCGCCGACATCGCCACCGAGACCCTGACCGCGGGCCTGAAGGACCGCGGCTGGGAGGTCGACGACGTCACCGCCTACCGGACCGTGCGGGCCGCCCCGCCGGCGGCCGCGGTGCGCGAGGCGATCAAGGGCGGCGGCTTCGACGCCGTCTGCTTCACCTCGTCCTCGACCGTGCGCAACCTGGTCGGCATCGCGGGCAAGCCGCACGCCCGCACCGTCGTCGCGGTGATCGGCCCGGCCACCGCGGCCAGCGCCACGGAGTTCGGCCTGCGGGTCGACGTCCAGCCCGAGACCGCCGCGGTCGGCCCGCTGGTGGACGCGCTCGCCGCGCACGCCGAGGCCCGCCGGGCCGAGGCCGAGGGCGGGGCAGCGGAGTGACCGGCGGGGGTTCGCCGGGCTTCGCGCGGGGACGGCGGCTGCGCTCGACGCCGGCGCTGCGCCGGATGACCGCGCAGACCCGGCGGGCCCCCGCCGACTTCGCCCTGCCGGTGTTCGTCAAGCAGGACATCACCGAGCCGGTGCCGATCTCCTCGATGCCCGGCGTCGTCCAGCACACGCTGGACTCGGTGCGGCGGGCCGCGCAGGAGGCGGCCGAGGTCGGGATCAGCGGGCTCATGCTCTTCGGCATCCCGTCGGAGAAGGACCCGGTCGGCTCCCAGGCCGACGCCGCCGACGGCATCGTCAACGTGGCGCTGCAGCAGCTGCGGGCCGACCTGGGCGACGAGCTCGTGCTCATGGCCGACCTGTGCCTGTGCGAGTACACCGACCACGGGCACTGCGGCGTGGTCACCCCCGCCGGGGTCGTGGACAACGACCCCACCCTCGACCGGTACGCCGCGATCGCGATCGCCCAGGCCCAGGCCGGGGCGCACCTGGTGGCCCCCAGCGGGATGATGGACGGCCAGGTCGCCGCGATCCGGGCCGGCCTGGACTCCGCGGCCTTCACCGAGGTGCCGATCCTGGCCTACGCGGCCAAGTACGCCTCGGGCTTCTACGGCCCGTTCCGCGAGGCCGCCGAGGGCGCCCCCCAGTTCGGGGACCGGTCGACCTACCAGATGGACCCGCCGAACGCGGCCGAGGCGCTGCGCGAGGTGGCCCAGGACCTCGCCGAGGGCGCCGACGCCGTCATGGTGAAGCCCGCGCTGCCCTACCTGGACATCGTCCGGCAGGTCGCCGATGCGGTGGACGTCCCGGTCAGCGCCTACCAGGTGAGCGGGGAGTACGCGATGGTCGAGGCGGCCGCCGCGCACGGCATGATCGACCGCCGCCGCGCAGTCCTGGAGACCCTCACCTCGATCCGCCGTGCCGGTGCGGGCACCGTGCTGACCTACTGGGCGGTCGAGGCAGCGCGCTGGCTCCGATGAGCACCGAGCCGGCCTACACCGAGCCCGGCGGCTCCTGGCGCACGTTCGCCGGTCTAGCCGCGATCTTCGTGGTGCTGGCCGTGGCCGACGTCGTGCTGCCCGGCGGCGACGTCCCGCTGCTGCTGTGGGTGCTCGCCGTCGTGGTGGTGCTCGGCATCGTGGCGACCGGCGCGGTGTCGGCCAACCGGGTGTGGACGGTCACCGTCGTCGACCGCGGGCCCGAGGCCGGGCTCACCGTCGGCCGGGAGCGGCTGCCGCTGACCGAGCTCGACCCGGCGTCCGTGGACGGCGTGGCGGGCGTGGACGTCGGCGCCCCGGTGCTGGGCGGCGGGGCCGACGTGCCCAAGGGCCGGGTCGGCCTGCCGCTGCGCCGCACCGACGGGACGACGGTGCTGGTGCCCACCCGGCGCCCCGCACAGCTGACCGCTGCCCTGCGCACAGCTCTGACGGGGGCCGCCGGCCCGGATGCGCAGCCTGGGACAGTGGAGCCGTGACCTACCCGTACGACGCCCCCGCCTCGGCCGACCTGTTCGAGCGCGCCGCCGCGGTGACCCCCGGCGGGGTCAACTCCCCGGTGCGCGCGTTCCGCGCCGTCGGCGGCACCCCGCGCTTCATGGCCTCGGGCTCCGGTCCCTGGATCACCGACGTCGACGGGCGCCGCTACGTCGACCTGGTGAGCTCCTGGGGCCCGATGATCCTGGGCCACGCGCACCCCGAGGTGGTCGCCGCGGTCACCGACGCGGCGTCCCGCGGGTTCTCCTTCGGCACCCCGACCGCCGGCGAGGTCGAGCTGGCGACCGAGATCGTGCAGCGGGCCGGCGTCGAGCAGGTCCGGCTGGTCAACTCCGGCACCGAGGCCGTGCTGTCGGCGATCCGGCTGGCCCGCGGCGCCACCGGCCGGGCCGTCGTGGTCAAGTTCGCCGGCTGCTACCACGGCCACGTCGACGCGCTGCTCGCCTCGGCCGGCTCCGGCGTCGCCACCCTCGGTCTGCCGGACACCCCGGGCGTGACCACCGGCGCCGCCGCCGACACCGTCGTGCTGCCCTACAACGACGTCGCCGCGGTCGAGGCCGTGTTCGCCGAGCGGGGCGCCGAGATCGCCTGCGTCATCACCGAGGCCGCCGCCGGCAACATGGGCGTCGTCCCCCCGGCGGACGGCTTCAACGCCGCGCTCCGCCGGATCACCGCCGCGCACGGGGCCCTGCTGGTCGTCGACGAGGTGATGACCGGCTTCCGGGTCAGCCGCTCGGGCTGGCGCGGCGCCGAGCACTACGACGCCGACCTCGTCACCTTCGGCAAGGTCATGGGCGGCGGGCTGCCCGCCGCGGCCTTCGGCGGCCGGCGCGAGCTCATGCAGCAGCTGGCCCCGGTCGGGCCGGTCTACCAGGCGGGCACCCTGGCCGGGAACCCCGTCGCGGTCGCCGCCGGGCTCACCACGCTCCGGCTGTGCACCGACGAGGTCTACGCCCGCTGCGACGCCGTCGCCGGCACCCTGCGCGAGGCCGTGGCCGCCGAGCTGACCGCGGCCGGGGTGGCGCACCGCATGCAGTCCGCGGGCTCCATGTTCTCCGTCTTCTTCGTGCCCGACGGCCGCGAGGTGCGCGACTACGACGACGCCCGCACGCAGGAGACCGCCCGGCACACCGCGTTCTTCCACTCGATGCTGGCTGCCGGGGTCTACCTGCCGCCGTCGGCGTTCGAGTCCTGGTTCGTCAACGCCGCGATGGACGACGAGGCCGTGCAGCACGTGCTGGACGCGCTGCCGGCCGCCGCCCGGGCCGCCGCGGCCGCCGCCCCCGGGACCGCCCCGGCGGTCTCGCACGACGCCCAGGCGCTGCAGCCGTGACCGCCGAGCTGACCACCGTGCACGTGATGCGGCACGGCGAGGTGTTCAACCCCACCGGCGTGCTCTACGGCCGGCTGCCCGGGTTCCACCTCTCCGTGGCCGGGCACGGCATGGCCCGCACCGCCGCGGAGTGGTTCGGCGGGCACCGGCCGATCACCCACCTGGTGGCCTCCCCGCTGCAGCGCGCGCAGGAGACCGCCGCGCCGATCGGCGAGCTGCTGGACCTGCCGATCGCCACCGACGACCGGCTGATCGAGGCCGGCAACGACTTCGAGGGCCAGACCTTCGGCGTCGGCGACGGCGCGCTCAAGCACCCGGGCAACTGGTGGCGGCTGCGCAACCCGTCCACGCCGTCCTGGGGCGAGCCGTACCGCGAGATCGCCGCGCGCATGCTCGGTGCGGT
Organism: Klenkia terrae; assembly: GCF_037083865.1. Taxonomy (NCBI): domain Bacteria; kingdom Bacillati; phylum Actinomycetota; class Actinomycetes; order Geodermatophilales; family Geodermatophilaceae; genus Klenkia; species Klenkia terrae. Next base: position 18,652 of record NZ_JBAPLV010000013.1, read on the forward strand.
GCACACCGCCCGGGACGCCGCCCGCGGCTCGGCCGCGGTGTGCGTCAGCCACCAGCTGCCGATCTGGACCCTCCGGCTCACCGTCGAGGGCCGCAGCTACCTGCACGACCCCCGCAAGCGGCAGTGCGGGCTGGCCAGCGTCACCTCGCTGACCTACGCCGGCGACGAGCTGGTCCGCGTCGACTACGCCGAGCCCGCGGGGCCCGCCGGCACGGGCACGGTGGGTGGGGCATGAGGAAGCTGCTCGTCGCCCTGGCCGCCGTCCTGGCCGTCGCGGGCTGCTCGACCGGGGCCGACCAGGTGGACGTGAACAACGGCGGGGAGTTCCGGTTCGTCGCCGGCACCCCGGCCGGCGAGGTGATCGCCGAGGGCGAGCGGGCCTCGGCGCCGCAGTTCTCCGGCACCCTGCTCGACGGCGGGGACTGGGACTCCGCAGAGCTGGACGGTGACGTCGCGGTGCTCAACTTCTGGGGTTCCTGGTGCGCCCCCTGCCGGGTCGAGACCCCGCAGTTCCAGGAGGTCTACGACGACGTCGCCGACCAGGGCGTGCAGTTCCTGGGGCTCAACGTGAAGGACCAGCAGCAGCTCGCGGAGGCGTTCGTGGACAACCAGGGCATCACCTTCCCCTCGCTCTTCGACCCCGCCGGGGAGGTCGCGCTGGCCTTCCGGGACTACCCGGCCTCGGCTATCCCGTCGACGATCGTGCTGGACCGCTACGGGCGGGTGGCCGCGGTCTACACCGGCGAGGTCAGCCAGGACGACCTGCGGACCACCCTCGACGCGCTCGTCGCGGAGGGCTGACCGGTGGGGGAGACCTTCCAGCAGGTCGTGCTCGACGGGCCGTTCCTCGTGGCTGCCGCGGTCGCCGCGCTGGTCGGGCTGATCAGCTTCGCCTCGCCGTGCGTGCTGCCGCTGGTGCCCGGCTACCTCTCCTACGTGACCGGCCTGGTCGGCACCGGCGCCCACGCGCCGCAGCCGGCCGGCGAGGGCGCCGTGGCGACCGCCGTCCGGACCGACGAGCGGCCCCCGCGCGGTCGGATGGTCGCCGGGGCGCTGCTGTTCGTGCTGGGGTTCACCGCCGTCTTCGTGGCCTTCGGTGCCCTGTTCGGTGGGCTCGGGCGCTGGTTGCTGGTCTACAACGACGAGATCACCCGGGTGATGGGCGGCGTGACGGTCCTCGTCGGGTTGGGCTTCCTGGGGTGGCTGCCGTTCCTGCAGCGCACCAAGAAGCTGTCGATCCGGCCCGCCACCGGGCTGGCCGGAGCGCCGCTCCTGGGCGTCGTCTTCGGGCTGGGCTGGACGCCGTGCCTGGGCCCCACGCTGTCGGCGGTCAACTCGTTGGCCTTCGCCGAGGCGACCGCCGGGCGCGGGGCGCTGCTGGGCGTCGCCTACTGCCTCGGCCTCGGGCTGCCCTTCGTCGTGGTCGCACTGGGGGCTCGGTGGGCCGTCGGGGCCACCGGGTTCCTCCGCCGGCACGCCGCCGCGGTCAGCCGGTTCGGCGGTGCCGTGCTGGTGGTCGTCGGTCTCCTCCTCCTCAGCGGGCTCTGGACCGAGGGCATGATCTGGTTCCGCTCCTGGCTCGCCGCGACCGGTCTGGGAGGGTTCTTCCTGTGACGACGACGATCGAGAAGGCCGCGGCGGCCCCCGTGCCGCCGTCCGCCCCGTCCCGGTGGGGCGCTGTGCGGTCGACCCTGCTGCGCTGGTGGCGGTCGCTCACGGCCATGCGGACGGCGTTGATCTTGCTGTTCCTGCTCGCCGTCGCGGCCATACCCGGGTCGTTGCTGCCGCAGCGGTCGCTGTCCCAGAGCCAGGTCACCGGCTACTTCGCCGAGCACCCCGACCTCGCGCCGGTGCTGGACAAGCTGTTCCTCTTCGACGTCTTCGGCTCGCCGTGGTTCGCCGCCATCTACCTGCTGCTGTTCATCTCCCTCATCGGCTGCGTGGTCCCGCGGGCGATCGAGCACGCGCGGGCCGTCGTTGCCGCGCCCCCGCCGGCCCCGCGGCACCTGCACCGGCTCCCCGACCACCGCACGATCGACTCCGAGCTGGACGCCGCGGCGGCCCTGGACGTCGTGGAGGAGGAGCTGCGCGTCCGCCGGTTCCGGGTGGTCCGCCGGGACGGCAAGAACGGCCCCGAGCTCTCGGCGGAGAAGGGGTTCCTCAAGGAGACCGGCAACGTCGTGTTCCACTTCGCCCTGCTGGCCCTCCTGCTGGGCCTGGCCGGCGGCAAGCTGTGGGGCTACGAGGGCAGCATCCTGGTCACCGAGGGTGACCGGTTCTGCAACACGTTCCAGCAGTACGACAACTACCGGGAGGGAGCCCTGGTGGACGCGGCGGACATGACGCCGCTGTGCGTGACCCTCCAGGACTTCCGGGCCGTCTACGAGGAGAACCTCACCGCGGCCTCCTTCACCGCCGACATCGACTACGGCCTGGCTGGTTCTGCCTCGCGGAACACGACGATCGGGGTCAACAGCCCGCTGCGTGCCGACGGCGGCCGGGTGTACGTCACCGGGCACGGGTTCTCCCCGGTGTTCAGCGTGACGTTCCCGGACGGTGAGTCCTTCACCGACATCTCGGCCCCGTTCCTGCCCTCGGACCTGCAGACCCTGGGCAGCCAGGGTGCGCTCAAGCTGCCCGACGTGCCCGGCACCGACACCCAACTGGCCCTCGAGGGCTTCTTCGCCCCGACCGGTTCCGTGCAGGGCGGCGTGCTGACCTCGATCGACCCGCGCCCGCTGGACCCGCAGGTCGCCCTGATCATCTACGAGGGCTACCTGGGCCTGGACTCCGGCCTGCCGCAGAGCGTCTACTCCATCGACCAGACCCAGATCGACCGCGGCACCCTCGAGCGCGTCGGGCAGGCCAACCTCAAGGTCGGGGAGTCCACCACGCTGGCCGACGGCACGGTGGTCACGTTCTCCGGGGTGAAGGAGTTCGCCGCCATGCAGCTGTCCCACGACCCGGGCCAGGTCTGGGTGCTCGGCGCGGCCGTCGCCATCCTGGTCGGGCTGCTGGGGATGCTCCTGCTGCGCCGGGAGCGGGTGTTCGCCCGCGCGACCGCCGGCCCCGACGGTCCGGGTACCGTCGTGGCGGTCGGGGCCCTCACCCGCGGCAGCGCCGACACCGCACCGCGCTTCACCGCACTCACCGACGACGTCGCGGCGGCACTCGCCCGCCGGACCCGCAGTCAGGAGAACCCCAGCTCGTGACAGACGAATCGCTCGCCGCGCTGTCGGACACGCTCTTCTCGATCGCGGTCGGGTTGTACTCGCTGGCGGTGGTGGCCTTCTGCGCCGAGCTCGCCTTCGGTGGCCGGAAGGCCCCCGCCCGCGAGCTGGTCGCCGCCGGCGGCGGTGCCCCGGTGAACCCCGCCGCGGGCGGGGACGTCGACGACGAGCCCGCGAAGGCCCGGCGTTGGGGCATGGTCGCCATGGGGCTGACCGCGCTCGGTGCACTGGTCCAGGCCGGGGTGCTGGTCACCCGCGGCACGGCCACCGGCCGGCTGCCCTGGGGCAACATGTACGAGTTCGGCACCGCGGTCGTGCTCGTCGCCGTCGTGGTCTACCTGGTGCTTGCCGTCCGGACGCCGTCCCTGCGGCACATCGGGGTCTTCGTGCTCGCCCCGGTCGTGCTCTCGATGGTCGGCATCGGGCTGTTCCTCTATGCCTCGGCGGGCCCGCTGGTGGCCGCGCTGCGCTCGGCCTGGCTGGCCGTGCACGTCACCACCGCGATCCTCGGCTTCGGCATCTTCTTCGTCTCCGGCATCGCCAGCGTGATGTACCTGGTGCGTTCGCGGTACGAGGCCAAGGTCGCCGCCGGCGAGCAGCCGCTGTCCCGGATCGTGCACCGGCTGCCCTCGGCCGCCGCGCTGGACCGCACCGCGCACCGCACGGTCGTCTTCGGCTTCCCGATCTGGACGTTCGCGGTCATCGCCGGCGCCATCTGGGCCGAGAGCGCCTGGGGCCGCTTCTGGGGCTGGGACCCGAAGGAGACGTGGGCCTTCATCGCCTGGGTGGTGTACGCCGCCTACCTGCACGCCCGGACCACCGCCGGCTGGCGCGGTCGTCCGTCGGCCTGGGTGAACGTCGTGGGCCTGGGCGTCATGGTCTTCAACCTGCTGTACGTGAACATGGTGTCGACCGGCCTGCACTCCTACGGCGGGCTGAAGTGACCCGCTCCTGATCACTCTCCGTCATCCTTTCCGGGGTTACGGGAGCGTTTCGGGTGCCGTCCCTGCAGTTCCGTGGGACGCTGCTGGGATGGACGACCGCTCAGGACCCCACCGTGGGTAAGCACTCGGCCCATGACGGGGCCACCGTGCACCCCCTGGTGGCGGATGCGCTGGAGCGCCGGCAGCCCGGCACCGGACCGGGAGGGCACGGCGATGCTCCGCTGCGGGCGACCGAGGTCGGCTGGCCGTCGGCCCCGGGCCGCGGCGAGGGTCTGGGTTGGCCGGGGGACCGACCGGCCGGATCTGTCGATCGCGCTCCCGAGGACGACGGGTCGGTGCTCGCCGTGCTGGACGAGGCAACCGCCCGCGAGGCCGACGAGCAGGCCCACGGTGGGGCGGCCACGGCCGAGGAGCAGCCGGTGCGCCGGCAGGGCTGGCGTCGCCTGTTCGGCGGCGGCGCGTCGGGCCGCTCCACCAGCGTCGCCTAGCCGGCCCCCTCGCAGGGGCCCGTGCCGCGCGGAGCGCGGTACCGGGGGCGAGGGGGTCCTTCCCTAGGCGGAGGTGCTGCCGTCGTCGCGGCGGGTGCGGCGGTCCAGCTCGCGCAGGAAGTCCGGGTCGTCGTCCGGGGCGATGATCCGCGGCGGGGGCTTCGGGCCCCGCGGGGTGCGCGGCCGGCGCTGACCGCCGGGGCCGCCGCCCTGGTCGCCGCCCTGGACGGCCGCAGCACGCATCACCAGCACGACGACCGCGATCGCGATCACCAGCATGACCAAGAAGACCACTGGTCCACCTCTCCCCGCCGTGCACGACCCACCGGAACCCCAGGGTAGGCGCCCCGGCGATACTCGGGGCGGTCAGCCGCCCAGCCCACCCCCACCGACCCCGGAGGACGACATCGACGCCGTCGACGAGCAGCTGCTCGCGCTGCTGCAGGCCAACGGGCGCGCGAGCTACGCCGAGCTGGCCCGGCAGGTCGGTCTGTCCGCCCCCGCGGTGCACGAGCGGGTGGGCAAGCTGGAGTCCGCCGGGGTGATCACCGGTTACACCGCGGTGGTCAACGCGGCGGCCGTCGGGCTGGGCGTCACCGCGCTGGTCGGGATCATCGACAGCGACGAGATCGACGACGTGGGCATGCTGCAGGCGGTCTCCGAGCTGCCCGCCGTGCAGGACTGCTGGCGGACGGCGGGGACCGAGGGCTACGTCCTCAAAGTGCGGGTGACCGACATCCCGGCACTCGAGGACACCATCAATGCGTTGAACAGGATCCGGGGCGTCTCGCGCACCCGGACGACCGTCGTGCTGTCGACCAAGTGGGAGGGCCGTCATGGCCGCGAAGAGTGAGCCGAACCGTCCGGTGAGCCCGACGGGCGGGCCGGCGCAGGCGCCGTCGGTGTGGCCGTTGCTGGCGCTCTACACGCTGGGCCGGCTGGTGCTGGCCGCAGCGCTGGTGGGCATCCTCTGGCTGCTCGGGCTGGGTAGCTTCCCCGGCCTGCTGTTCGGCCTGCTGCTGTCGATGCCGCTGTCGTTCGTGCTGCTCAAGCCGCTGCGCGAGCGGCTGACCGAGGCGATGCTGGCCCGCTCGGTCACCCGCAAGGCGGCCAAGGAGGACCTGCGGTCCCGGCTGGCCGGGACCGACGACACGGTCAGCTGAGCGCGAGGCCCAGGCCGAGCACCACACCGGTCACCAGCGTGACCCGGCCGGTGCCCGACAGCGCCGCGATGAGCGCCGGTCCGGTGCCGCCGGCGAGCACGGTCCGGGCCGGGGGGACGGCCAGCGGTGCGGCCAGCAGGCCGAGCAGCGCCCAGGGGCGGGCCAGGCCGATCAGCGCGACCACCACGAAGGCGGCGACCAGCAGGCCGGTGAAGAACCACCGGGTGGCCCGCTCGCCCAGCAGGACGGCCAGCGTGCGCTTGCCGACCGCGGCGTCGCCGTGCACGTCGCGCAGGTTGTTCACCACCAGGATCGCGGTGATCAGCAGCCCGACGGGGACCGCCGCGGCGAAGGCCAGGCCCTCGACCGTGCGGGTCTGGCCGAAGGTCGTGCCGACCACGGCGACCAGGCCGAAGAACACGAAGACGAACACCTCGCCCAGCGCGCGGTAGCCGTAGGGGATCGGGCCGCCGGTGTAGGTCCACGCCGCCGCGATGCTGACCGCGCCGACCGCGACCAGCCACCAGCTGGAGTACGCGGCCAGTGCCAGCCCGGCGACCCCGGCGACGGCGAAGGCCAGCAGCGCGGCGACGAGCACAGCCTGCGCCGAGGCGGCCCCGGAGCCGACCAGCCGCATCGGGCCGACCCGGTCGGCGTCGGTGCCCCGCTTGCCGTCGGAGTGGTCGTTGGCGTAGTTCACCCCGACCTGCAGGGCCAGTGCGACCACCAGCGCGAGCAGGGCGGGCACCAGCCGGAACCCGTCGAGGGCCTGCGCGACGCCGGTGCCGACGAGCACGGGCGCGACGGCGGCCGGCAGCGTCTTGGGGCGGGCGCCGGCCAGCCACTGGGCGGGGGTGGCCATCAGGCTCCTTCGATCAGGCGGGTGACCGCGCGGCGGTCGGGCTTGCCGGTGTGCAGCAGGGGGACGGCGGCGACGAGGTGCAGCTCCTTGGGCGCCGCGGGCGCCCCGAGCCGCTCGGCCACCCAGGAGCGCAGCGTCACCAGCTCGGGGACGGCGCCGGGTGCCGGCACGACGGCGGCGACCACCCGGGCCCCCCACTCGGGATCCGGCCGGCCGGCCACCACGGCGTCGGCGACGGCGGGGTGCGCGCGCAGCGCGGCCTCGACGGCCTGCGGGGAGACGTTGACCCCGCCGGTGACCACGACGTCGTCCAGCCGGCCGTGCACGGTCAGCCGGACGCCGTCGAGGGTGCCGACGTCCTGGGTGCGGAACCAGCGCCGGCCGTCGGTGTCGGTGTCGTTGCTGAACGCGGCCGCGGTGGCCACCGGGTCCAGCCGGTAGCCCAGCGCCAGCTGCGGCCCGGCCAGCTCCACGCCGTGCCCGGTGACCCGCACGGCCACCCCGTCCAGCGGGACGCCGTCGTACACGCAGCCGCCGGCGGTCTCGCTCATGCCGTAGGTGGTGATCACGGCGACCCCGGCGTCCCGGGCGGCGGTGAGCAGGTCGGGGTCGGTGGCGGCACCGCCGACGAGCACCGCGTCGAGGGCGCGCAGTGCGTCGGGCTCGGCGGTCAGCGCCCGGCGCAGCTGGATGGGCACCAGTGCGGTGTACCGGCGGCCGGCCGGCATGGCGGCCACCGCGTCGGTGAGCCGGTCGCCGGGGCCGAGCACCGTGGGGGTGGTGTCGGCCAGGGCCGACCGGGCCAGCACCTGCAGGCCGGCGACGGCGCTCACCGGGAGGGCGAGCAGCCAGCTGCCGGGGCCCCCGAGCCGGTCCAGCGTCGCGGTGGCGCTGGCCCGCACGGCGCCGGCGGACAGCAGCACGCCCCGCGGGGTGCCGGTGGAGCCGGAGGTGACCACGACGAGGTCGGCGCCGTCCTCGAGCGGTTCGTCGGCGGCCAGCACGGCCCGGGCGGCGGCCTGCGGGCCCTCGCCGGCGGGGAGCACGGCCAGCGGGGCATCGCCGTCCAGGGCGGCCTGCACGGCCGGCCAGACGTCGTCGAGCACCGCGGGGCCCAGGGCCGGCGCGTGCACGAGGGAGAGGTGCCGGGCCACGAGCAGCGAGGGTACGGCGGTCCCCGCCTACGCTGGACCGGTGATCGAGGGCCTGACCGACGTGCGGGTCTTCAGCACCCCGCTGCGCACCCGGTTCCGCCGGATCGACGTCCGGGACGGCGTGCTGGTCCGCGGCCCGGCCGGCTGGGGGGAGTTCTCCCCGTTCTGGGACTACGACGACGCCGAGAGCCGCCGCTGGTGGGCCAGCGCCGTGGAGTCCGCCACGCTCGGCTGGCCGGACCCGGTGCGGTCCTCGGTGCCGGTCAACTGCATCGTGCCCGCGGTCGGCCCCGAGCAGGCGCACGCGGTGGTCACCGCCTCGGGCTGCGCGACGGCCAAGGTCAAGGTCGCCGAGCCCGGCCAGACCGCCGCCGACGACGAGGCGCGGGTGGAGGCCGTCCGCGACGCGCTCGGGCCGGCCGGCGGCCTGCGGGTGGACGCCAACGCCGCGTGGGACCTGGACACCGCGGTCGAGCGGATCCGAGCCCTGGACCGCTTCGACCTGCAGTACGTGGAGCAGCCCGTGGCGACCGTCGAGGAGCTGGTGGCGCTGCGCCGGCGGATCGACGTCCGGGTGGCCGCCGACGAGGTGGTCCGGCGGTCCGCTGACCCGCTGGGGGTGGACCTGCGGGAGGCGTGCGACGTCGTCGTCCTCAAGGTGCAGCCCCTCGGCGGCGTGCGGGCCGCGCTCGAGGTCGCCGCGGCGCACGGTCTGCCGTGCGTGGTGTCCTCGGCGCTGGAGTCCTCGGTCGGGCTGGCCGCCGGCCTGGCGCTGGCCGCGGCGCTGCCCGAGCTGCCCTTCGCCTGCGGGCTGGGCACCCTCGCCCTGCTGACCGGCGACGTGGCCTCCGACCGGCTCGTCCCGGTGGACGGCGCTCTTGCGGTGCGGGCCGTCGAACCCGACCGGCTCGACGACGTCGCCGCCGACCCGGACACCGACCGCCGGTGGCGGGCGCGGCTGGACCGGGTGGCCGCCTCGTGACCGCCCCGCTCAACCCGGCCACCGCGTTCGCCCGGGTGCTCGTCGACGAGCTGGTCCGCGACGGCGTCACCGACGCCGTCGTCTGCCCGGGCTCCCGGTCGGCGCCGGTCGCGCTGGCCCTGCACCAGGCCGAGCTGGCCGGCCGGCTGCGGCTGCACGTGCGCATCGACGAGCGCACCGGCGCCTTCCTCGCCCTCGGGCTGGCCAAGGCGTCCGGCCGGCCGGTGCCGGTGCTGACCACGTCGGGGACGGCGACCGCCCACCTGCACGCCGCGGTGCTCGAGGCCGACCAGTCCGGCATCCCGCTGCTCCTGCTCACCGCCGACCGGCCGCCGGAGCTGCGCGGCACCGGGGCGAACCAGACGATCGACCAGGTGGGCCTCTACGGCGGCGCCGTCCGGTGGGCGGCCGACCTCGGCGTCCCCGAGGAGGGCCGTGAGGCCCCGCAGAACCGGTACTGGCGCTCGGTCGCCGCCCGGGCGGTCCTGGTGGCCATCGGCGCGCTGTCCGGCGACCCAGGGCCGGTGCACCTGAACCTGGCGCTGCGCGAGCCGCTGCTGCCCGAGGGGCACGACCCCCGCCCGGCCCTGCCGTCGGGGGTCTGGGCCGGCCGCGCCGACGACGCCCCGTGGACCGACGCCGCCCCGGGCAGCGGCCCGCGCGCGATGGTGGTCAGCGCCCCCGCACCGACCACCCGCGCGCCCGGCCGGGCCCGGCGCACCCTGGTGGTCGCCGGCGACGCCCCCGTCTCCCTGGGCCGCAGCACCTCGGTGGTCGCCGCGCAGCGCGGCTGGCCCGTGCTGGGCGAGCCCAGCAGCGGCACCTGGGGCGGCACCGGCTCGGTGCGCGGCGCGGTGCTGCTGCTCGGCGCGGCGTCCTGGGCCGCGGCGCACCGGCCCGACCGGGTGGTCGTCGTCGGCCGGCCCACGCTCAGCCGCCCGGTCTCGGCGCTGCTGGCCCACCCCGACGTCGTCGTCGACACCGTGTCCCCGCACCCCGGCTGGCCCGACGCCGGCCGCGGCACCCGGCGGGTGGGCGGCGTGCTGCCCGACCCCGGCGCGGTGCTGGGCGAGCTGGACGTCTCCGGGCACGTGGCCCCCGACGGCTGGGCGCAGGAGTGGACGGCGGCCGCCGAGCGGGTGGGCACCGTCGTCGACGAGCTGATCGACGCCGGCCCCCGGCTGACCGCCGCCCGGCTGGCCCGCGACCTGGTGGCCGCGCTGCCGGCCGGGGCGCTGCTCGTGCTGGGGTCGTCGAACCCGGTCCGCGACGTGGACCGGTACGCGGTGCCGCGGTCCGGGCTGACCGTGCTGGCCAACCGGGGCGTCGCCGGCATCGACGGCACGCTGTCCACGGCGATCGGCGCGGCCTTGGCCCACCAGGGGGCCGGCGGCGGGCCGGCCTTCGCGCTGATGGGCGACCTGACGTTCCTGCACGACCTGCAGGGCCTGCTGGTCGGCGACGGCGAGCCGGTGCCCGACCTGACCGTGGTGGTGCCCGACAACGACGGCGGCGGCATCTTCGCCCAGCTCGAACCGGGCCGCGCCGAGCACGCCGCAGGCTACCGCCGGGTCTTCGGCACCCCGCACGGCCGCGACCTGGTGACGCTGGCCCGGGCCATGGGCTGGGCTGCGACCGCTGTGCACGACCCGGCGCAGCTGGCCGGTGCGCTGGCCCTGGGCGGGCCGCGGGTGGTCGTCGTCCGGGGCGACCAGCAGGCCGAGGCCGACCTGGCCACCCAGCTCCGCGACGCCGCCCACGCCGCCCTCGCCTGAGCCCCTCCCGGGCGCGGATCAGCTGGGTTCAGCAGGCTCCGTCCTGGTTCACCGGCGCCGGTGAACCAGGACGCACGGTCGTGAACCCAGCTGATCCACGCCGGGCAGAGCTAGTCCTGCAGGGCGGCCTGGACGGCGGCGAGCTTGGCCTGGGTCTCGGCCAGCTCGGCCATCGGGTCGGAGTCGCCGACGATGCCGCAGCCGGCGAACAGCCGGGCCTCCGCGCCGCCCGCGCCGCCGGTGAGCTCGGCGCAGCGCAGGGCCAGCCCGAACTCGCCGTCCCCGCGGCCGTCCACCCAGCCCACGGGCCCGGCGTACCGGCCGCGGTCCATGCCCTCGATCTCCCGGATCAGGGCCAGCGCCGCGCCGGTGGGGGCGCCCCCGACGGCCGCGGTGGGGTGCACGGCGTCGACCAGCGCGAGCAGCCCCGGCCCGTCGGCGCGCAGGTGGCCGCGGACGTCGCTGGCCAGGTGCCGCACGTTGGGCAGGGTGAGCACCGAGGGCTCGTCGGGCACCTCGAGGTCGGTGCAGAACGGGCGCAGCGCGTCGGCGAGGGAGTCGATCGCGTAGCGGTGCTCGGCGTGGTCCTTGGCGCTGCCGGCGAAGGCCTCGGCCAGGACGGCGTCCGCGGCGGGGTCGGCGGCCCGTGACCCGGTGCCGGCGAGCACCCGGGACTCCACGACGCCACCGGTGCGGCTGAGCAGCAGCTCGGGGGTGGCGCCGAGCAGGCCGTCCACGGCGAAGGTCCAGCAGGAGGGGAACCGGGCGGCCAGCCGGAGCAGCAGCCGGCGGGGGTCCAGCGGGTGGTCGGCGGTCACCAGGACGTCGCGGGCCAGCACCACCTTGCCCAGCTCGCCGGCGGCGATCCGCTCGACGGCCGCGGCCACCACGCCGCACCAGGTCACCGCGTCGACCGCGCCGTCGGCGTAGCTGAGCCGGCCGATCGAGGTGTCGGCGGCCTGGGCGGGGAACTCGGTCACCTCGTGGTCGGCGCCGTCGGGGCCGTCCGGTGCACCGGTGGTGGTCACCCAGGTCTGCCCGTCGCGCCGGCCGAGCACCACCGCGGGGACGACGAAGACCGAGGTGCCGCGCTCGGGGTCGAAGGCCGCCGAGCCGAAGAGCACCGGACCGGAGCCGGGCAGCTGCACCGGGTCCACCACGTGGGCCTCCGCGCACCACCGGGCGAACCAGCGCTCGGCCTGCGCGAGGGAGTCGGGGCCGGACACCTCCAGGCGGGCGGCCTCGCCCCAGCCGACCAGGCCCTCGCCGCCGCGCACCCAGGCCAGCGCACCCTCGGCGGGCAGCTTGGTGAGCAGGTCGCTGCGCCGCTGCCCGAGCGGGGTGGTCACCACCTCGCGCGTCGTCGTCCCGGCCAGCGTGCTCACGCCGTCCACAGTAGGAGCGTCCGCCGTATCGTCGTCGGGTGTGACCGCAGGAGATCCGCCACACGGCTACCGGGCGACGTTGGACAAGCGGCCCGCCGAGGTCGCCGCGATGTTCGACCAGGTGGCCGGCAAGTACGACGTGACAAACACCGTGCTGTCCGGCGGGCTGGACGCCGGGTGGCGCCGGGCCACCCGGGCGGCGCTGGGTGCGCGCTCCGGGCAGACCGTGCTGGACGTCGCCGCCGGCACCGGGGTCTCCACCGTGGAGCTGGCCTCGGGCGGGGTGCGGGCGATCGCCTGCGACTTCTCCCAGGGCATGCTGCGGGCCGGCCGGCACCGCTCGGTGCCGATGCTGGCCGGCGACGCGATGGCGCTGCCGCTGGCCGACGAGAGCGTCGACGGTGTGGTCATCTCCTTCGGCCTGCGCAACGTGGCCGACACCGACGCCGCGCTCCGGGAGTTCCTCCGGGTGGTCCGCCCGGGCGGCACGCTGGTGGTCTGCGAGTTCTCCACCCCCACCTGGACGCCGTGGCGCACGGTCTACCTGGAGTACCTGATGCGCGCGCTGCCGTCGATCGCCCGCGGCGTCAGCAGCAACCCCGACGCCTACGTCTACCTGGCCGAGTCGATCCGGGCCTGGCCGGCGCAGGGCCCGATGGCGGCCAAGCTGCAGGCGGCGGGCTGGTCCGACGTGGCCTGGCGGAACCTGACCGGCGGCATCGTGGCGCTGCACCGGGGCCGCAAGCCGGCGACGGTTGGGTGAGCCCGGTCACGGGCACTGGTCGGGCATGACCTTCCCGCCCACCCCCGATCCCGGCCCCGTCGGCCCCGACCCCACCCCGGTCGACCCGGTGCCCTCCGAGCCCGCCCCGCCGTCCCCGGTGCCCAGCCCGACCGACCCGATCGCGCCCGGCCCGGCCTGAGCCGGCCGACCTAGACTCCCGGCGTGGCAGAGCAGCGTCGGGACGTCGTGGTCGTGGGCGCCGGACCGGCCGGGTCCAGCGCGGCCTACTGGCTGGCCAGGGCCGGGCTGGACGTGCTGGTGCTGGAGAAGTCGCACTTCCCGCGGGAGAAGGTCTGCGGCGACGGACTGACCCCGCGCGGGGTCGCCGCGCTGGCGGCCATGGGCGTCGACGTCGCCGACGACGGCTGGGTCCGGCACCGCGGGCTGCGCGTGCACGGCGGCGGCCAGGTGGTCGAGGTGGACTGGCCGAAGCTGGCCCGGTGGCCGGCCGGCGGGCTGATCCGCACCCGCGCCGACCTGGACGCCCAGCTGGCCCGGCACGCGGTCGCCGCCGGTGCCGAGGTCCGGTTCGGGGTGACGGTCGCCGAGCCGCTGCTGGACGACGCCGGCCGGGTCTGCGGGGTCCGAGCGGCCGACGGTGAGCAGTTCCGGTCCACGCTGGTCATCTCCGCCGAAGGGCTCAGCGGCCGGCTGGCCAAGACGGTCGGGCTCAACCGCCGCACCGACGTACCGCTGGGCGTCGCCGTCCGGCAGTACCTGCCGACCACCCGCTCGCACGACCCGTACCTGGACATCTCCTTCGACCTCACCGACCACGGCCCGGACGTGGAGTCGATGCCCGGCTACGGCTGGTTCTTCGGCATGGGCGACGGGACGGCGAACGTCGGCTTCGGCCTGCTGGACACCCGGTACGCGGGGGACGACGACACCCGGACCGTCTACCGGCGCTGGCTGCGGTCGCTGCCGGCGTCGTGGGGGATCGACCCGGAGGCGCTGGGCACCCCGCTGCGCGGGGCCGGGTTGCCCACCTCGCTGTCCCGGCGGCCGGCCTACACCCGCGGGCTGCTGCTGGTCGGGGACTCCGCCGGCACGGTGAACCCGTTCAACGGCGAGGGCATCAGCTACGCCATGGAGACCGGCCGCACCGGCGCCGCCGCCGTCCTCGCTGCGCTGGCCGCACCCGAGGGCCCGGCCCGGGAGGCGGTGCTGCGCCGCTACCCGGAGACCCTGCGCCGGGAGTTCGGCGCGCACCACCGCCTCGGCGGGCTGTTCCTCAAGGGCCTGGCCCGGCCCGAGCTGGTCCGCTTCGCCACCGCGCACGGCCTCAAGCGGCCGGCCGCGGTGTCGATCGCGCTGCGGCTGATGGGCAACCTCTCCGACGGCCGGGACGGCGACGGCGTCGACCGCGTCCTCGACGTCCTGCACCGCCTGACGCCCTCCCGCTGACCCCGCGGCCGGCCCGCCCGGCCCGCTGACCTGCGGCTGCACCGGTGAGGGTGCCCTTGGTCACGACGCGCCGGGAGGGGGTCCCTTCCGCGAGGTGTGACCTCGGGCATAGGGTCGAGCCGTGTCCACTTGTGAACTAATTCACAAGCAGATCGGTCGGGGGAGGGTTTGATGCTGGCGACCTACGCGCCGCTGGTCGGTCTGTTCGTGCTGGCCGCGGGTTTCGCCCTGTTCTCGGTGACCGCGGCGCCGTTCATCGGCCCGCGGCGCTACAACTCGGCCAAGCTCGAGGCCTACGAGTGCGGGATCGAGCCGGTCGACCAGCCGCTGACCGGCGGCCGCTTCCCGATCAAGTACTACCTGACCGCGATGTTGTTCATCGTCTTCGACATCGAGATCGTCTTCCTCTACCCCTGGGCGGTCGCCAACGACCAGCTCGGGGTCTTCGGCCTGGTCGAGATGGTCGTCTTCATCGCCACCGTCTTCATCGCCTACGCCTACGTCTGGCGCCGCGGCGGATTGGAATGGGACTGACATGGGCCTCGAGGAGAAGCTGCCGAGCGGCGTGCTGCTCACCAGCGTCGAGAAGCTGGTCAACTGGACCCGCAAGTCCTCGCTGTGGCCGGCCACCTTCGGGCTGGCCTGCTGCGCCATCGAGATGATGGCCTCGGGCGCGGGCCGCTACGACCTGGCCCGCTTCGGCATGGAGGTCTTCCGCGCCTCGCCGCGGCAGGCCGACCTGATGATCGTGGCCGGCCGGGTGAGCCAGAAGATGGCCCCGGTCCTGCGCCAGATCTACGACCAGATGCCCGAGCCGCGCTGGGTGCTGGCGATGGGCGTGTGCTCCAGCTCCGGCGGCATGTTCAACAACTACGCGATCGTCCAGGGCGTCGACCACATCGTCCCGGTCGACATGTACCTGCCGGGCTGCCCGCCGCGCCCGGAGATGCTGATGGACGCGATCCTCAAGCTGCACCACAAGATCCAGCACGAGCCGCTGGGCGAGAAGCGGGCCGCCGCGCTCGCCGCCGCCCGCGCGGACGGGACGGCGAAGGACCTGCACATCGAGATGCCCTCCACCGTGCGGGCCGACAAGGCCGCCCGGAAGGCCTACGAGGACGCCGCCGCCCGCGGCCGCACCGGCCAGTTCGCCATCGAGCAGCGCGGGGGCAACGCCGTCCTGCTGCCGGGGGAGCGCGGGTGAGCGAGAGCCCGTTCCGCACCGGCGCGTTCGGCGTCACCGGCAGCGGTGACACCTCCGGGTTCGGCGGCCTGGTCCGGGTCGAGCCCGGCGGAGCCGTCGCGCTGCACTCCACCGACCGGCCCTACGGCGGCTGGTTCGACGAGGTCGCCGACGCCCTGGCCGACGCGGTCGGCCAGGCGACCTACGACGCCGCCGTCCGCCGGGTGCTGGTCGACCGCGGCGAGATCACCTGGTTCGTGCACCGCGAGCACCTGCTGGTCCTGCTGCAGGCGCTGCGCGACGACGACGCCCTGCGCTTCGAGCTGTGCAGCAGCGTCAGCGGCGTGGACTACCTGGACGCGGGCGGTCCGACGGGGGAGCGGCTGCACGTCGTCCACCACCTGACCTCGATGACCTACCGCCGCCGGATCCGGCTCGAGACCGCGGTCACCGCCGAGGACCCGCACGTGCCGAGCTCGACCCGGGTCTACCCGACCGCGGACTGGCACGAGCGGGAGGTCTGGGACATGTTCGGCGTCGTCTTCGACGGCCACCCCGCGCTCACCCGGATCCTCATGCCCGACGACTGGGACGGGCACCCGCAGCGCAAGGACTACCCGCTCGGCGGCGTCCCCGTGGAGTACCACGACGCGACGATCCCGCCCCCGGACGAGAGGCGGTCCTACCGGTGACCACCACCGATCCCTACGCCGGTTCCCGCGAGACCACCGAGGGCCGCGTCTACACCGTCACCGGTGGCGACTGGGACCTGACCTTCGGGTCCGATCCGCTCGCCGAGGAGCGGCTGGTCGTCAACATGGGCCCGCAGCACCCCTCCACCCACGGGGTGCTCCGGCTGGTGCTCGACCTCGAGGGCGAGACGGTCACCAAGGCCCGCGTGGTCATCGGCTACCTGCACACCGGCATCGAGAAGAACACCGAGTACCGGACCTGGACCCAGGGCACGACCTTCGTGACCCGGATGGACTACCTGGCGCCGCTGTTCAACGAGACCGCCTACTGCCTGGCGGTGGAGAAGCTGCTGGGCATCGAGGTGCCCGAGCGGGCCACCACCATCCGGGTGCTGGTGATGGAGCTCAACCGGATCGCCAGCCACCTGGTCGGCCTGGCCACCTTCGGCATGGAGATGGGCGCGCTCACCGGCATGACCAACGGGTTCCGCGAGCGGGAGCTCGTGCTGGACCTGCTGGAGGAGATCACCGGGCTGCGGATGAACCACGCCTACGTGCGCCCCGGCGGGCTGGCCCAGGACCTGCCCGAGGGCATCGAGGCCAAGATCCGCGAGTTCCTGACGATCATGCCGGAGCGGGCCGCGGGCTTCCACCGGCTGCTCACCGGCCAGCCGATCTGGCAGCGCCGGCTGCGCGACGTCGGCTACCTCGACGTCACCGGCTGCATCGCCCTGGGCGTCACCGGGCCGATCCTGCGCAGCGCCGGCCTCCCGTGGGACCTGCGCAAGGTCGAGCCGTACTGCGGCTACGAGACCTACGACTTCGAGGTGCCCACCGCCGACACCGCCGACGCCTGGGGCCGCTACCTGGTCCGGATGGCCGAGGTCACCGAGTCGCTGAAGATCATCGAGCAGGCGCTGGACCGGCTGCGCCCGGGCCCGGTCATGGTCGAGGACAAGAAGATCGCCTGGCCCGCGAAGCTCTCGCTCGGCGCCGACGGCATGGGCAACTCCCTGGACCACGTCAAGCACATCATGGGCCAGTCGATGGAGGCCCTGATCCACCACTTCAAGCTGGTCACCGAGGGGTTCCGGGTGCCGGCCGGGCAGGTCTACCAGGCCATCGAGTCCCCCCGCGGCGAGCTCGGCTTCCACGTGGTCAGCGACGGTGGCACCCGGCCCTTCCGGGTGCACGTGCGCGACCCCAGCTTCGTCAACCTGCAGGCGACCGCGGCGATGAGCGAGGGCGGCATGATCGCCGACGTCATCGCGGCCATCGCCTCCATCGACCCGGTCATGGGAGGGGTGGACCGATGAGCGCGCTGCCGGGTTCCTCGGAGGGCACCGCCGTCACCGGGCTGGACTCCAGCGCCGTCGAGGTGCACGGCGACCTGCCGCCGCTGACCGAGACCACCCGCGCCGAGTGCCGGGAGATCATGGCCCGCTACCCGGTGCCGCGGTCGGCCCTGCTGCCGATGCTGCACCTGGTCCAGTCGGTGCAGGGCTACGTCTCGCCCGAGGGCGTCGCGCTGTGCGCCCAGGAGCTGGGGCTGACCAAGGCCGAGGTCGGCGCGGTCGCGACGTTCTACACGATGTTCAAGCGCCGCCCGACCGGCCGGCACCTGGTCAGCGTCTGCACCAACACGCTGTGCGCGGTGCTCGGCGGGCAGAAGATCTACGACGAGGTCGCCGCCGAGCTGGGTGTGCACCACGACGAGACCACCGCCGACGGCACGATCACCCTCGAGCACGCCGAGTGCCTGGCCGCCTGCGACTACGCACCGGTCGTCACCGTCGACTACGAGTTCTACGACCAGCAGGACGTCGCCGCAGCCCTCGAGCTGGTCGCCGCCCTGCGCCGCGGCGAGAAGCCCGACCCCACCCGCGGCGCGCCGCTGACCGACTTCCGCGGCGTCTCCCGCCAGCTGGCCGGGTTCTCCCAGCACGCCGACGCCGCGGCCGCCCAGGCAGCCGTCGACGGGCCCTCGGCCGGCGTCCCCACGCTGCGCGGCGTCCGGCTGGCCGCCGAGCGCGGCGAGGCCGCACCCGCCATGCCGGCCGCCGAGACCGCTGCGCCCGCCGAGGCCGGCACCCCGGACCGGACGCCCACCGGCGACGGCGGGACGCCGGGGGCCCAGGCCGCCGACGCCGAGGTCGCCGCCGCCGGCAACCCGGCCGAGCGGTCCGGCGCGGAGCAGAACCACCCCGACCGCCCCGAGCCGGCCGGCCGCGCGGCCGCCGACCGCGACGCACCCGCCCCCGACGCCGACGGCCAGGCCCAGTCGGGCTCGGGCACGTCGGTCCAGCGAGAGGTCTGACCATGCCGCTGACCCCCGTGCTCACCGTCCGCTACGCCGAGGAGCGCAGCTGGACGATCGAGACCTACGAGCGCACCGAGGGCTACTCGGCCTGGCGCACCGCGCTGGGCATGACCCCCGACGAGCTGGTCACCCTGGTCAAGGACTCCGGCCTGCGCGGTCGCGGCGGTGCCGGGTTCCCGACCGGCATGAAGTGGAGCTTCATCCCGCAGCCCAAGCCGGGGGAGACCCCGACCGGTCCGGCGGCCAAGCCCAAGTACCTGGTGGTCAACGCCGACGAGGGCGAGCCGGGCACCTGTAAGGACCTGCCGCTGATGATGGCCGACCCGCACGGGCTCGTGGAGGGCGTGGCCATCGCCTCCTACGCGATCCGCTGCCACTACGCGGTCATCTACGTCCGCGGCGAGGCCGTGCACGCCCACCGCCGGCTGCAGGCCGCGGTCGCGGAGGCCTACGCCGCCGGCCACCTGGGCCGCGACGTGCACGGCTCGGGTTTCGACCTCGACGTCGTCGTGCACGCCGGTGCCGGTGCCTACATCTGCGGCGAGGAGACGGCGCTGCTGGACTCCCTCGAGGGCCGCCGCGGCCAGCCCCGGCTCAAGCCGCCGTTCCCCGCCGTCGCCGGCCTCTACGGCGCCCCGACCGTGGTGAACAACGTGGAGACCCTGGCCAGCGTCCCGTTCGTGGTGCGCGGCGGGTCGGCCTGGTTCAAGGAGTTCGGCCCGGAGAAGTCGCCGGGGCCGAAGATCTACTCGCTGTCGGGCCGGGTCGTGCACCCGGGCCAGTACGAGGCCCCGATGGGGACGACGATGCGCGAGCTGCTGGCGATGGCCGGCGGCGTGCGCCCGGGCCACGAGCTCAAGTTCTGGACGCCGGGCGGGTCGAGCACCCCGTACTTCACCCCCGAGCACCTCGACGTCCCGCTGGACTTCGACTCGGTGGCCGCCGCCGGCTCGATGCTGGGCACGACGGCGCTGATGGTCTTCGACGAGACCGACTCGATCGTCGAGGCCACCCTCCGGTTCACCGAGTTCTACGCGCACGAGAGCTGCGGCAAGTGCACCCCGTGCCGGGAGGGCACCTACTGGTTGGTCCAGATCCTGGAGCGGCTGGTCGCCGGGCACGGCACCGCCCGCGACCTGGACCTGCTCACCGACACCTGCGACAACATCCTGGGCCGGTCGTTCTGCGCCCTGGGCGACGGCGCCACCAGCTGCATCGCGTCGAGCCTGAAGTACTTCCGCGACGACTACGTCGCGCTCCTCCCCGCCGACGAGCAGGGCCGGCTGGGTCGCACCCTGAAGCTCGAGCCCGTGGGAGCCATGGCATGACCACGCCCGAACCCGCCCGCGCGCAGGTGCCCGCGGTGCCCGGCCCGCACACCCCCGAGGACCACGTCCGCTGCACCATCGACGGCTTCGAGGTCGCGGTGCCCAAGGGCACGCTGATCATCCGGGCGGCCGAGCAGATCGGCGTGCAGATCCCGCGGTTCTGCGACCACCCGCTGCTGGAGCCGGTCGGTGCCTGCCGGCAGTGCCTGGTGGAGGTGGAGGGCCAGCGCAAGCCGGTGGCCTCCTGCACCGTGCCGGTCACCCCGGACATGGTGGTGAAGACCCAGCTGACCAGCGAGGTGGCCGAGTCCGCGCAGGCCGGCACGCTGGAGCTGCTGCTGGTCAACCACCCGCTGGACTGCCCGGTCTGCGACAAGGGCGGGGAGTGCCCGCTGCAGAACCAGGCGATGAGCAACGGGCACACCGAGAGCAGGTTCGAGGGCGTCAAGCGGACCTACCCCAAGCCGCTGCCGATCAGCTCCCAGGTGCTGCTGGACCGCGAGCGCTGCGTGCTCTGCGCCCGGTGCACCCGGTTCTCCCAGCAGGTGGCCGGCGACCCGTTCATCGAGCTGTTCGACCGCGGCGCGCTGCAGCAGGTCGCCATCTACGAGGACGAGCCCTTCGAGTCCTACTTCTCCGGCAACACCGTGCAGATCTGCCCGGTCGGGGCGCTCACCAGCTCGGCCTACCGGTTCCGCTCCCGGCCCTTCGACCTGCGCAGCGAGGCCAGCGTCTGCGAGCACTGCGCCTCGGGCTGCGCCCAGCGCACCGACTACCGGCGCGGCACCGTGCTGCGCCGCCTGGCCGGCGACGACCCGGCGGTCAACACGGAGTGGAACTGCGACAAGGGTCGGTTCGCCTTCCGCTACGCCGCGGCGAACGCCCGGCTGACCACCCCGCTGGTCCGCCGGGACGGCGAGCTGCAGCCGGCGTCGTGGCCCGAGGCCTGGGCCGCGGCCGCCGCCGGGCTCGCCGCCGCGCGTGCGGACGGCGGGGTGGGCGTGCTGCCCGGCGGCCGGCTGACCGTCGAGGACGCCTACGCCTACGCCAAGTTCGCCCGGGTCGCCCTCGGCACCCACGACGTCGACGCCCGGGCCCGCGCGCACTCCGCGGAGGAGCTGGCGTTCCTGGCCGCGCACGTCGCCGGCACCGCGCCGGGCGCCGGTGCGGTCACCTACGACGAGCTGGTCGCCGCCCCCGCCGTCCTCATGGTCGGGTTCGAGCCGGAGGAGGAGTCGCCGATCGTCTTCCTCCGGCTGCGCCGCGCCGTCCGGGAGCGGGCGCTGGCGGTCTTCGACGTGGCGCCGTTCGCCACCGGCGCCGACGAGAAGCTCGACGCGACGCTGCTGGCCACCCCGCCCGGCCTGGAGGCCGCGGTGCTCC
Source organism: Klenkia terrae (assembly GCF_037083865.1). NCBI lineage: Bacteria > Bacillati > Actinomycetota > Actinomycetes > Geodermatophilales > Geodermatophilaceae > Klenkia > Klenkia terrae. The sequence goes on from NZ_JBAPLV010000013.1 coordinate 39,732, forward strand.
GCGCCCTGGCCGCCGAGTCCGCCGGCGGGGTCGGGGCGCAGGCCGCCACCGCGCTGCGCCGCGAGGGTGCGGTCGTGCTGGCCGGCGAGCGGCTGGCCGAGGTGCCCGGCGCGCTGTCGGCGCTGTCCGCGCTGGCCGCCGCCTCCGGTGCCCGGGTCGCCTGGGTGCCCCGGCGGGCCGGCGAGCGCGGTGCGGTGGAGGTCGGCGCGCTGCCCTCCCTGCTGCCCGGCGGCCGGGCCGTCGAGCACGCCGAGGACCGCGCCGACGTCGAGGCCGCCTGGGGCGTCGAGCTGCCCCGCAAGGCAGGCCGCGACCTCACCGGCATCCTCACCGCGGCACGCGACGGCCGCCTCGGCGGGCTGGTGGTCGGCGCGGTCGACCCGGCCGACCTGCCCGACCCCGCCCTCGCCGAGGCCGCGCTGGCCACCGCCGGGTTCGTGGTCAGCCTCGAGCTGTTCCCGTCCGCGGTGACCGACCACGCCGACGTCGTCCTGCCGGTGGCCGCCGCCCCGGAGAAGGCCGGCAGCTACCTGGACTGGGAGGGCCGGGTGCGCGCCTTCGACGCCACCCTGCACGGCAGCGGGCAGCTCACCGACTCCCGGGTGCTCACCGGTCTGGCCGACGCGATGGGTGTGCGCCTGGGCCTGGCCGGGGTGGACGACGCCCGCCGCGAGCTGGTCGCCCTCGGCGGGGCCGGCCGGTCCCGCGAGGTGCGCGGGCTGGACGTCGCCCCCGCCGGCAGCCCGCGGGTGGGCGCCGAGCAGGCGGTGCTGGCCTCCTGGCGGCAGCTGCTGGACGAGGGCACCCTGCAGCGCGACGAGCCGGCGCTGGCCGGGACCTCGCGCCCGCCGGTCGTCCGGCTGGGCAAGGACACCGCCGTCCGGCTCGGGGTCACCGACGGCGAGCCGGTCACCGTGACCGGACCGCTCGGCGCGATCACCCTGCCCGCCCGGATCACCGAGATGCCCGACCGGGTGGTCTGGCTGCCGATGCGCTCCCCGGGCAGCCACGTCCGGGCCGGCCTGGGCGTCGGCCCCGGCGGCGTCGTCTCCATCAGCTCCGGAGGTGCCGCATGACCGTCCCCGTGACCGTGCTGGCCGCGACCGACTCGCCGACCCTGGCCGACTTCGGCAACGACGTCTGGTGGCTGGTGCTGGTCAAGATCGTCGGCGTCTTCGGCCTGCTGGTCGTCATGACGCTGTTCGCGATCGTGTTCGAGCGCAAGGTCGTCGCCCGGATGCAGCAGCGGTCCGGGCCGAACCGGGTCGGCCCGCGGGGCTACCTGCAGAGCCTGGCCGACGGGCTGAAGCTCGCGTTCAAGGAAGACATCATGCCGGCGCTGGCGGACAAGCCGGTCTACTTCCTGGCCCCGGTCATCGCCACCATCCCGGCGTTCCTGGCCTTCTCGGTCATCCCGCTGGGGCCGATGGTCTCGATCTTCGGCGAGCGCACCCCGCTGCAGCTCATCGACGCCCCCATCGGCGTGCTGGTGGTGCTGGCCTGCTCGGCGATGGGCGTCTACGGCATCGTGCTCGGCGGCTGGGCGTCCGGCTCCACCTACCCGCTGCTGGGCAGCCTGCGCAGCGCCGCACAGATGGTCAGCTACGAGATCGCGATGGGGCTGTCGATCGTCGCGGTGTTCCTCTACGCCGGCACGATGAGCACCTCGGAGATCGTCGCCGCGCAGGCCGGGCCCAACCGGCTGGACTTCTTCGGGCTCACCTTCGACGGTCCCAGCTGGTACGCCGTCCTGCTGCCGGTCTCCTTCGTCATCTACGTGATCGCCGTGGTGGGGGAGACCAACCGGGCACCCTTCGACCTCCCCGAGGCCGAGAGCGAGCTGGTCGGCGGATTCCACACCGAGTACTCGTCGCTGAAGTTCGCGCTCTTCTTCCTGGCCGAGTACGTCAACATGGTGACCGTCTCGGCGCTGGCCGCGACGCTGTTCCTCGGCGGCTGGCGGGCCCCGTGGCCGATCTCCATCTGGGACGGCGCGAACTCGGGCTGGTGGCCGCTGCTGTGGTTCCTGCTCAAGGTGATCGCCGCGCTGTTCGTCTTCATCTGGCTGCGCGGCACGCTGCCCCGGCTGCGCTACGACCAGTTCATGCGCTTCGGCTGGAAGGTGCTGGTCCCGACCGCGCTGGTCTGGATCCTGGCCGTGGCCACCATGCGCACGGTGTCCCGCGAGGCGAACCTGTCCAGCGGCGAGGTGGCCCTCTACGTGGGGCTGCCGATCGCCGCGGTCGTGCTGGGCGGGTTGCTGATCGCCTCCCGCAAGTCCAACGAGGACACCCGGATCGCCGCGCTCAACGCCGCGGCCGGGTCCACCAACCCCACCGAGCCCGAGGTGCTGCCCGCGGTCCGCACCGGCGGTGCCCGGCGCCGGCCGGCCCAGCGCAGCGGTCCGGCCCGTGCCGAGGGCGGCTTCCCGATCCCGCCGATGGACCTGGTCGTCCCGCCCTCGCCCCGCCTGGGCGCCAAGGAGCCGGTCACCGCCGGCGCCGCCCCGGTGGCCAGCGGACGCCGCCGCCCCAGCCCCACCCCCCGGAAGGACGACAGTGCCTGATCCCCAGCCCGAGACCGCACCGGAGCGGCGACGCGGCGGCGAGGTCGACCAGGTCGGCGGCACCCGCTCGGCGCCGGCCGCGCGCACCAGCCGGCTGCCCGCCCCTGCCCAGGGCTTCGGGGTGACCTTCTCGACGATGTTCAAGAAGGTGACCACCGAGCAGTACCCGGAGGAGCCCAAGGTCACCAAGCCGCGCTACCACGGCCGGCACGTGCTCAACCGGCACCCCGACGGCCTGGAGAAGTGCGTGGGCTGCGAGCTGTGCGCCTGGGCGTGCCCGGCCGACGCGATCTACGTCGAGGGCGGGACCAACACCGACGAGGCCCGGTTCTCCCCGGGCGAGCGGTACGGCGCGGTCTACCAGATCAACTACCTGCGCTGCATCTTCTGCGGGCTGTGCATCGAGGCCTGCCCCACCCGCTCGCTGACCATGAGCAACGACTTCGAGCTGGCCGACGACGACCGGGCCAGCCTGATCTACACCAAGGAGCAGCTGATGGCCCCGCTGCTGCCGGGCATGGAGCAGCCGCCGCACCCCATGCGCCTGGGGGACGACGAGCGCGACTACTACCTGCGGGCCGGCTCCTGATGGGGGCCGGCATCGAGATCGGGACGGCGGAGACCGTCGTCTTCTGGATCCTCGGACCGATCGCCCTGGCCGGTGCACTCGGCATGGTCTTCGCCCGCAACGCCGTCCACTCGGCGCTGTTCCTGGTGAACACGATGCTGGCGCTGGGGGTGTTCTACGTCGTCCAGGAGGCGCCGTTCCTCGGCGCGGTGCAGATCATCGTCTACACCGGCGCCATCATGATCTTGTTCCTCTTCGTGCTGATGCTTGTCGGCCGTGACTCCTCCGACTCGGTCGTGGAGACCCTCCGGGGCCAGCAGGTCGCGGCCACCGTGCTCGGCGTCGGGTTCGCCGGGCTGGTCGGGGCCGGCATCGCCCGGGCCACCGAGGGCATGACCGTGGTGGGCCTGGAGGGTGTGCAGGGCGGGGCCGGCGGCGCGGCCGACGGCAACATCGAGGCCATCGCGCGGCTGCTGTTCACCCGGTACCTGCTGGCCTTCGAGGTCACCAGCGCGCTGCTGATCACCGCCGCGGTCGGCGCCATGGTGCTGGCCCACATCGAGCGCGAGCCGGGCAGCCGGCTCACCCAGAAGGAGCGCTCCCGGGCCCGGTTCCTCACCGCCGACCACCCGCAGACCCTGCCCGGTCCCGGCGTCTACGCCCGGGCCAACTCCATCGCCGCGCCCGGCCGGCTGCCCGACGGCAGCCCGTCGGAGGCCAGCTACGCCACCGGGGTCGAGCCCCAGGTCGTCGACGAGCTGCCCGCCGCCGACCACACCGGGGGCGGACCCGACGCCGCGCTCGGCACGACCCGGGGGGCGTCGTCGTGACCCTGACCAACTACCTGGTGCTGGCCGCGATCCTGTTCACCATCGGCGCGGTCGGCGTGCTCGTCCGCCGCAACGCCATCGTGGTCTTCATGTGCATCGAGCTGATGCTCAACTCGGTGAACCTGACCCTGGTCACCTTCGCGCGGGCCAACGGCAGCGTGGACGGCCAGGTCATCGCCTTCTTCGTCATGGTGGTCGCCGCCGCCGAGGTCGTCATCGGGCTGGCGATCATCATGTCGATCTACCGCACCCGGCGGTCGGCCTCCGTCGACGACGCCAACCTGCTGAAGTACTGAGGCCGCCGACATGGATCCCGTGCCCGCCACCGGGCTGCTCGCCGTCTCCTGGCTGCTGATCGCCCTGCCGCTGGCCGGTGCCGCCGTCCTGCTGCTGGGCGGCCGGCGCACCGACCGCTGGGGCCACCTGCTGGGCATCGCCACCGTGACCGCCTCGTTCGTGCTCGCGGTGCTGTGCACCGTCGAGCTGGCCGGCACGTCGGGCCGCAGCGTCGGGGTGGACCTGTTCACCTTCATCTCCACCGGCCGGCTGGACGTCAGCGCCGGGCTGCTGGTCGACCCGCTGTCGATGACGTTCGCCCTGCTGATCACCGGGGTGGGCGCGCTGATCCACGTCTACTCGGTCGGCTACATGGCGCACGACCCCGCGCGGCGGCGGTTCTTCGCCTACCTCAACCTCTTCGTCGCGGCGATGCTGCTGCTGGTGCTGGGCAACAGCTTCGTGGCCCTCTACGTGGGCTGGGAGGGCGTCGGCCTGGCGTCCTACCTGCTGATCGCGTTCTGGTACACCCGCCCGGCCGCGGCCACCGCGGCCAAGAAGGCCTTCATCATGAACCGGGTCGGCGACGTCGGCCTGGCCCTGGCGATCTTCCTGATGTTCACCCAGCTGGGCACCACGTCCTACGCCGGTGTGCTCGGCTCGGTCGGCCTGCTGGCCGGCGGGACGGTCACCGCGATCGGGCTGCTCCTGCTGCTGGGGGCGTGCGGCAAGTCCGGCCAGTTCCCGCTGCAGGCCTGGCTGCCCGACGCCATGGAGGGCCCCACCCCGGTCTCGGCGCTGATCCACGCGGCGACCATGGTCACCGCCGGGGTGTACCTGATCGCCCGGTCGGCGCCGATCTTCGACGCCGCACCCGTCGCGCAGACCGTGGTGGTGGTCATCGGCGCGATCACGATCATGATCGGCGCGATCGCCGGCTGCGCCTACGACGACATCAAGAAGGTGCTGGCCTGGTCCACGGTCAGCCAGATCGGCTACATGTTCCTGGCCGTCGGCCTGGGCCCGATCGGCTACGCGGCGGGCATCGCGCACCTGCTCACCCACGGCTTCTTCAAGGCCGGGCTCTTCCTCGGGGCCGGGTCGGTCATGCACGGCATGGGCGACCAGACCGACATGCGCCGGTTCGGCGGGCTGGCCACGAAGATGAAGACCACCTTCGTGACGTTCGGGCTGGGCTACCTGGCCCTCATCGGGTTCCCGTTCCTGTCCGGCTACTGGACCAAGGACGCCATCATCGAGGCGGCCTTCGACCGCGGCGGGGTGTCGGGCTACCTCCTCGGCGGGGTCGCGGTCCTCGGTGCCGGGCTGACCGCGTTCTACATGACCCGGCTCATGCTTCTGACGTTCTTCGGCAAGCCCCGCTGGGAGGACGGCGTGCACCCGCACGAGTCCCCGGCGGTCATGACGCTGCCGATGGTCGTGCTCGCCGTCGGCTCGGTCGCGGCCGGGTTCGTCCTGGTGCAGCTGGCCCCGCTGGCCGACTGGCTGGCCCCGGTGTTCGGCGAGCCCGAGGAGGCCGCCGCGCCTGCGATCCCGCCGCTGGTGGTCAGCGTGCTGGTCACCGTGGTGGTGGCCCTCGGCGCGCTCACCGCCTGGGTGTTCGTGGGTCGCCGCGAGGTGCCCACCACGGCGCCGGCCCGGGTGTCGCTGCCGGTCCGCGCGGCCCGCAACGCCCTGTACGCGGACAGGGTCAACGAGGCGGTCTTCATGCGGCCGGGGATGTGGCTCACCCGGGCGCTGCTCTGGGTGGACGACCGCGGGGTGGACGGCGTGGTCAACGGCATCGGCACCGGCCTGGGCGGGTCGTCGTCCCGGCTCGGGCGGGCGCAGACCGGCTTCGTCCGCTCCTACGCCCTCGGCATGCTCGGCGGCGCCGTCCTGGTGGCCGGCGCCCTCCTGGCGGTGACCGCGGGATGACCGCCACCCCGACGTCCCCGACCGAGGAGAACCAGTCGTGAGCGACTTCCCCTGGCTGCTCGCGATGATCGCCGTCCCGGCGGTCGGTGGTGCGGCCGTGGCCGCGCTGCCCCGGGGCCGCGACGCGGCGGCCAAGCAGGTGGCCCTGGCGGTCAGCGGCCTGGTGCTGCTGCTGGCGGTGCTGGCCACCGTCGCGTTCGACACCGGCGGCGAGCGGTTCCAGCTGACCACGTCGGTCTCCTGGATCCCCGCGTTCGGGGTCGACTTCGCCCTCGGCGTCGACGGCATCGCGCTGGTCATGCTGCTGCTGATCGGTGTGCTGGTGCCGGTCGTGGTGATCGCCTCGTGGGCCGACACCGGCCCCGAGGGCCGCTCGATGAAGGCCTACTTCGCCTGGCTGCTGGTGCTCGAGGCGATGATGGTCGGCGTCTTCGCCGCCACCGACGTCTTCCTGTTCTACGTGTTCTTCGAGGCGATGCTCGTCCCGATGTACTTCATCATCGGGAGCTTCGGCGGCCCCCGCCGGCAGTTCGCCGCGACGAAGTTCTTCCTCTACAGCCTGCTCGGCGGGCTGGTCATGCTCGCCTCGGTCATCGGCCTCTACGTCGTCAGCAACACCGAGCTGGGCGAGGGCACGTTCGCCTTCGACGCCCTGCGCCAGCTCGACATCGACCCCGGTGTGCAGAAGCTGCTGTTCCTCGGGTTCTTCGTCGCCTTCGCGATCAAGGCCCCGCTGGTGCCCTTCCACACCTGGCTGCCCGACTCCGGTGCGCAGGCCCCGATCGGCGGCGGCGTGCTGCTGGTCGGCGTGCTGGACAAGGTCGGCACGTTCGGGTTCATCCGGTACTGCCTGCCGCTGTTCCCCGACGCGTCGCGGACGTTCGCGCCCTGGATCCTGGGCCTGGCCGTGGCCGGGATCATCTACGGCGCGATCCTGGCGATGGGGCAGACCGACCTCAAGCGGTTCGTCACCTACACGTCGATCGCGCACTTCGGCTTCATCGCGCTGGGCATCTTCGCCTTCACCGCCGAGGGCGGCACCGGTGCGGTGCTCTACATGGTCAACCACGGCATCTCCACCGGGATCCTCTTCCTGGCCGTGGGCATGCTGATCAGCCGCGGCGGGTCGGCCCGGATCAGCGACTACGGCGGAGTGGCCAAGAAGGCCCCGGTCCTGGCCGGGGTGTTCCTGGTCGCCGGCCTGGCCAGCCTCGCGCTGCCGGGGACCAACAGCTTCGTGTCGGAGTTCCTGGTGCTGCTGGGCTCCTTCCCGACCCGCCCGGTGTTCACCGTCGTCGCCACGGTCGGCATCGTGCTGGCGGCGCTCTACGTCCTGCTGGTCGTGCAGCGGACCATGCACGGCCCGTCCCGCGGGGTCGTCGTCGACAAGCCCTTCCCCGACCTGCGGCGCCGTGAGCTGGCCGTGGTCGTCCCGCTGATCGCCCTGATCATCGGCCTCGGCGTCTACCCGCAGCCGCTGCTGGCCCTGATCGACCCGGCCGTGGCCGCCACCATGACCGACATCGGTTCCGACCCGGCGGGGACGACCCCCGCCACCGCCGAGCAGGGGGCCAACTGATGATCGAGGCACCGGACCTCTCCCTGGCCGCGCTCACCCCGCTGCTGTTCGTCTTCGGCGCCGCACTGGTCGGCGTCCTGGTCGAGTCCTTCGCCCCGCGGCACGTCCGCCAGCCCACCCAGGTCGCCCTCGCCCTGGTCGGCACCGTCGGCGGGTTCGTCTCCACCCTGCTGATCGCCGGGCGCAGCGAGGTGACCGCCGGCGGCGCGCTCGCCGTCGACGGCGCCGGGCTCTTCCTGCAGGCCACGATCGCCGGGTTGGCCGCGCTGTCGATCCTGCTGTTCGCCGAGCGCGGCCTGGACCCGGCGAAGTCGGCGTTCGTCGCCTCGGCGGCGGTGCCGGCCGGCAGCCCCCGGGACCGCGAGCTGCTCACCGACGAGCGGGTGCAGACCGAGGTCTACCCACTGGCCACCTTCGCCGTCGGCGGCATGATGCTCTTCGTCGCGGCGAACGACCTGCTGGTCATGTTCATCGCCCTGGAGGTGCTCAGCCTCCCGCTGTACCTGATCTGCGGTCTGGCCCGACGCCGGCGGCTGCTGTCCCAGGAGGCGGCGGTCAAGTACTTCCTGCTGGGCGCCTTCGCCTCGGCGTTCTTCCTCTACGGCCTGGCGCTGGTCTACGGCGCGACCGGCAGCATCCGGCTGTCGGAGATCCGGGAGTCGGTCAGCACCGACGGCACCGGCACGCTGCTCGTGCTCGGCCTCGGGCTGCTGATCGTCGGGTTGATGTTCAAGGCCTCGGTCGCGCCGTTCCACACCTGGACGCCGGACGTCTACCAGGGCGCGCCCACCCCGGTCACCGCGTTCATGGCCGCCTGCACCAAGGTCGCCGCGTTCGGCGCGATCCTGCGGCTGCTCTACGTGGCCTTCGGGACGGCGGACTGGACCTGGCGGCCGCTGGTCTACGGCATCGCCATCGTGTCGATGGTGGTCGGCGCCGTCCTGGGCCTGACCCAGACCGACGTCAAGCGGATGCTCGCCTACTCCTCGATCGCGCACGCCGGCTTCCTGCTCACCGGGGTCATCGGCCTGGGCGGCGGCACGGGCTCCGGGCTGTCGGCGACGCTGTTCTACCTGCTGGCCTACGGGCTCACCACGATCGGCGCGTTCGCCGTGGTCACCCTGGTCCGGGACGGCGACGGCGAGGCCACCCAGCTGTCCCAGTGGGCCGGCCTGGCCCGGCGGTCCCCGCTGACCGCCGGGGTGATGACCTTCCTGCTGCTGGCCCTGGCCGGCATCCCGCTCACCAGCGGGTTCACCGGCAAGTTCGCGGTCTTCCGGGCGGCGATCGAGGTGGGCGCCTGGCCGCTGGCCGTCGGCGCCCTGGTCACCAGCGCGATCGCGGGCTTCTTCTACCTGCGCCTGGTCGTGCTCATGTACTTCTCCGCGCCCGCCGAGGACGGCCCCTCCGTGGGTGTCCCCGGCCTGCCGACCACCATCGTGCTGGCCGTGACGGTGGCCGCCACGCTGGTGCTGGGCGTCGTCCCCGGGTCGGTGCTGGACCTGGCCGACCGCGCCGCCACGCTGGTCGGGTAGGGCAGCCGTCGGCGCCCGGGCCTGCGGAGACTAGATTCACCGGCGATGAGCGGAGCCAGCGCCCTCACCTCCCCCGGTGACGGCAGCCAGACGCAGACGTGGAACCGGCCGGGCAGGCCGGCGTCCACCGTCGGCTCCTGGCTGCCCGACGGACCGCTGGGCGAGTCGCTCGCGGCGGGCCTGGCGCGGGTGGAGTCCGCGCTGCACACCGCGGTGGCCAGCGACCACGAGTTCGTGGCCGAGGCCGCCGCGCACCTGATGACCGCCGGCGGCAAGCGGTTCCGCCCGGTGCTCGCCCTCCTGGCCGCCCAGCTGGGCGACGCGGAGTCCGCCGAGGTGACCTCCGCCGCGGTGGTCTGCGAGCTCACCCACCTGGCCACGCTGTACCACGACGACGTCATGGACGAGGCCGCGGTGCGCCGCGGGGCGGCCAGCGCGAACAGCCGGTGGAGCAACAGCATCGCCATCCTGACCGGCGACTTCCTCTTCGCCCGGGCGTCGGACCTGCTCGCCGACCTCGGCCCCGAGGCGGTCCGCATCCAGGCGCGAACGTTCGAGCGGCTGGTCACCGGGCAGATCCGGGAGACCGTCGGCCCGGCCGCCGGCGAGGACCCGATCGAGCACCACCTGTCGGTGCTGGCGGACAAGACCGGCTCGCTGGTCGCCACCTCGGCCCGCTTCGGCGCCACGTTCGCCGGCGTCGCCCCGGCCGTCGTCGAGGACCTCACGGCCTACGCCGAGGAGGTCGGGGTCGCCTTCCAGCTGTCCGACGACCTGATCGACATCGTCAGCGAGAGCGGCACGTCCGGGAAGTCGCCGGGCACCGACCTGCGCGAGGGCATCGCCACCCTGCCGGTGCTGCTCGTCCTCGCCGGCGACGACCCGGCCGAGGCCCGGCTGCGCGAGCTGGTGGCCGGACCGATCACCGACGACGCGCTGCACGCCGAGGCGCTGGCCCTGCTGCGGGCGTCGGCGTCGCTGGCCCGGGCGACCGAGGTGCTGGACTCCTACGCCGACCGGGCCCGTGCCCGGCTGGGCAGCGTGCCCGACGGCGAGGTCCGCGAGGCCCTGTCGGCCCTGTGCGACTACGTGGTCACCCGCAGCGCCTGAGCGACCCCTGCGCGGTCGCTGCACTCCGGCGACACTGGGGGTGATGAACACCCGCCGCGCCGCCCGATCGACCGCCCTCCTGACCGGCCTGGTGCTGCTGGCCGGCTGCTCGGCGGGGTCGTCGGCCACCTCGGACGCCGACGAGGCGGCCACCGCGGCGCCGTCGGACGCCCCCGCCCTGCAGGTCGAGGTGCTCGCCGACGGCCTGGACCACCCGTGGGACGTCTCCCAGGCCCCCGACGGCACCCTCCTGCTCGACGAGCGCGGCGGTGGGTTCACCGCGGTGCTCCCCGACGGGACCGTGCAGACCGTGGCGGCCGACCTCGACGACCTGTGGGCCGAGGGCGAGACCGGGCTGATGGGCCTGGTGCTCGACCCGGACTTCGACGCGCAGCGCCGCTTCTACACCTGCATGGGGGTCGCCGACGGCGGCGCGGACGGCGGTCCGGGCATCGAGGTGACCGCGTGGACGGTCGACGAGGGCTGGACGTCGGCCCCCCGGGTGGCCGACCCCCTGGTGGGCGGCATCCCGGTCAACGCGGACTCCGGCCGGCACGGCGGCTGCCGCCTGCGGTTCGACGCCGGCGGCCAGCTGCTGATCGGCACCGGGGACAACGCCCGGGGCACCAACCCGCAGGACCTGTCCACGCTGGCCGGCAAGCTGCTGCGGGTCGACCCGCAGACCGGGCAGCCCTCGGCGGGCAACCCGTTCCTCGAGCTCACCGACCCGACCTCGCACGCGATCGTGGGCTACGGGCACCGCAACGTGCAGGGGATCGCCGTCCAGCCGGGCACCGACGCGGTCTACACCGCCGAGCAGGGCAGCCAGGTCGACGACGAGGTCAACCTGGCCACCGACGGCGGCAACTACGGCTGGGACCCGGTCGGCTCGGGGGAGTACGACGAGTCGGTGCCGATGACCGACACCGAGATCCCCGGTGCCGTCCCGGCGGTGTGGAGCTCGGGCGACCCCACCATCGCCGTCTCCGGCATCACCTTCCTCACCGGTGAGCAGTGGGGGAGCTACGACGGCCTGCTCCTGCTCGGGGTGCAGAAGGACACCGGGGTGCTGGCGCTGCGGCTGGCCGACGACGGGTCGCTGGTCGAGCAGTTCCGCATCCCGGAGCTGGAGGGCGACTACGGCCGGGTGCGCAGCCCGCAGCTGGGCGGCGACGGCGCGCTGTACCTGACCACCGACAACGGCGACGGCACCGACCAGCTGCTGCGGGTCACCCCCGGGAGCTGACCCGCGCGGGCACCGGGGTGCCGGCGGGGAGCAGCGGGCAGGGCTCCGGGTCGCCCCAGACCGTGCGCAGCGGCAGCACGCCGGCCCAGTCGGCCTGCGGGTCGACCAGGTCGCGCTCGTCCTCGCCGGGCGGGCCGGTGCGCACCTTGACGCTGGCCTCGGTGAGGTCCAGCGCCAGCACCGTCGTGGCGGCCAGCTCCTTGCGGTCGGGCTGCCGGCTGGAGTCCCAGGAGCCCGGCGCGAGGTGCTCGGTGAGCACCGCGAGCCCGTGCCAGCGCTCGTCGGGGTCGGTCACCAGCCGGGCGGTGCCCTGGACGACGGCGCTGCGGTGGTTCATCGAGTGGTGGAACGCCGACCGGCTGTAGACGATCCCGTCGACGTGGGTGACCGTGAAGCACACCGGCACCCCCTGGGCGGCGGCCCGCAGCGAAGCCGCGCCGCTGGACCCGTGCAGGTACAGCGTCTCGCCGTCCCGGCCGTACCCGGTGGGCAGCACGACCGGACCCGTCGGCAGGGCGAGGCCCAGGTGCCCGATCAACCCGGCGTCGAGGACTGCGTGCAGGTCGGCGCGGTCGGTGCGGGCCCGGACGGCGTTGCGCCGGACGGTGGAGCGGGCGGTGGGGGACAACGGCGCACTGGTCACACCGGACAGCGTGCCCGACGTCGTGGCATCCTCCGATGGCCAATCCGTCGCAGTTCCAGGAGGCCACCGATGACCGAGCCGCCCCCCGTCGTGCTGGACCGGTCCGCGCGGACCCCGCTGGCCGTCCAGCTCGCCGACGGCCTGCGCTCGGCGCCCGCCCTGCGCGCCGGCGACCGGCTGCCCTCCACCCGGGAGCTGGCGACCCTGCTGGGCGTCAGCCGCACCGTCACCGCCGCGGCCTACGACCAGCTGCTCGCCGAGGGCTGGCTCGCCGGCCGGCGCGGGGTGGGCACCTTCGTGGTGGGCGGCCCGGCGGCGGCCCCGCCCTCACGCACCCCGGTGCCGACGCCGGGCGGGCCGCGGGTCGACCTGCGGCCCGGGTCGCCGTGCACCGAGGTGCTCGACCGCGCCGCCTGGCGCCGGGCCTGGCGGGCGGCCGGGGACCGGGACGCCGACCCCGGCTACGACCCGGTCGGCGACCCCGCGTTCCGGACCGCGGTGGTGGAGCACCTGCTCCGGCACCGCGGCCTGCCCGCCGACCCGGCCGACGTCCTGGCCGCCGGCGGCACCTCGGCCGCGGTCGCCGAGCTGGCGGCCCTGCTGCCGCGCGGGTCCCGGGTCGGGGTCGAGGACCCCGGGTACCGGCGGGCGGTCGGGGCGCTGCGGGCCGCCGGGGTCGAGGTGGTGCCGCTCCCGGTGGACGACGACGGCCTGGTGGTCGACCGGGTCCCGCCCGGCCTGGCGGCGGTGTACTGCACGCCGGCCCACCAGTTCCCGCTCGGCGGCCGGCTCCCGGCGGCCCGCCGCACGGCGCTGCTGGACCGGGCCCGCGCCGAGGGGTTCACGGTGTGGGAGGACGACTACGACGGCGAGCTCCGCTACGACGTCGCCCCGCTGCCGCTGCTGGCCGCGCTGGGCCCCGACGTCGTCGTCCACCTCGGGACGGCGTCCAAGGTGGTCAGCCCGACCCTGGGACTGGGCTGGGTCGTCGCCCCGCCCGCGGTGCGCGACCGGCTGGTGCAGCGGCGCAGCGACACCGGCGTCCGCCCGGGCCGGTCGGGTCAGCGGGTCTTCGCGGCGCTGGCCGGGTCCGGCGACCTGGCCCGGCACCAGCGCCGGCTGCGCCGCGAGCTGGCCGACCGGCGGGAGCTGGTGCGGGCGGCCGTGGCCGTCGCCGGCGGCACGACCACCGGGGACGCGGCCGGCGCGCACCTGGTCGTCCCGCTGCCGACCCGGGCCGACGAGCAGGCGGTCGTGGCCGAGCTGGCCGGCCACGGCGTCGCGGTCGGCAGCCTGGCCGAGCAGCAGGTGCGCGACACCCGGGCCGGGCTGGTCGTCGGGTGGGCCGCCCCGGCCCGGGCCGACCTCCCCGACGCCCTCGCCGTGCTGTCCGCCGCCCTCTCCGACGCCCTCTCCGGGGTCAGGCGGTGACGGGCAGGTGCAGCGGGCCGCGGAGGACCGTGGCCACCCGGGGGACCGGGGCGCCGGCCGGCCGCAGGCGGGGGGCCCGCTCGGCCAGCAGCCGCAGCGCCACCTCGCCCTCCAGCCGGGCCAGCGGGGCGCCCAGGCAGTAGTGGACGCCGCCGGAGAACGCCAGGTGCGCGGCGGCCTGCTCGCGGTGCAGGTCGAAGCGGTCGGGGTCCGGGTGCACCGCCGGGTCGCGGTTGGCACTGGCCAGCAGCACCAGCACCCCGCTGTCCCGGCGCAGCGGACGGCCGTCGACCTCGACGTCGGAGTGGGCGAACCGCGCGGTCAGCTGCACGGGCGGGTCGTACCGCAGCGTCTCCTCGACCGCGGCCGCCGCCAGGCCGGGGTCGGCGACCAGCGCGGACCACTCGTCGGGCGCCCGGTGCATCGCCTGCACGGCGTTGCCGATCAGGTTGGTGGTGGTCTCGAACCCGGCGACCAGCAGCAGCTGCGCCATGGCCAGCACCTCGTCGGCGGTCGCGGTGCCGCCGTCGACGGCCGCGGCCAGGGTCGAGATGACGTCCTCGCCCGGGTGCACCCGGCGCTGCTCGAGCAGTTCGCCGAACAGGGCGCGCATGCCCGCGGTGGCCCGGGTCAGCTCGCGCACGTGGGCGGGGGAGCGGACGCCGTCCAGCGACGACCCCAGCGCGAGCCCCCAGCGGGCGAACCGGCCGGCGTCGACGTCGGGGACGTCCAGCAGCGCGGAGATCACCTTGATCGGCAGCGGCGAGGCGAGCTCGGCGACCAGGTCGAACGGGCCGCCGCGGGCCAGGGCGCCGTCCAGCAGCTCGGCGGTGACCCGCTCGGCGACCTCGCGGTAGTGCGCCAGCCGCCGCGGCGCGAACGCGGGCTGGGCGAGCCGGCGCAACCGGGTGTGGTCGGGCGGGTCGAGGGTGAGCAGCGACAGGTCGACCGGCTCCATCAGCGAGGGCCCGTCGCCGTCCCCGAGCCGGCTGGCCCCGTCGGACAGCCGCACGCCCAGCTGCCGGTCGCGCAGCACCGCCTCGACCGAGGCGTGCGTGGCCACCGCGGTGAGCCCGGTGCGGCTGCGTACCGGGCCACCGGCGAGCTGGGCCGCCCGCAGCTCGGCGTAGACCGGGTAGGGGTCCAGCCGCCACGGCCGGTGCAGCAGCCGGGCCACCCGGTCCCCGCGCAGCGCGAGCGCCATGCCCCCGGCCCGCATCGCCCCGATCCGGAGACCGAGGACGGTGTCCTCGACCAGCCGGCCGGTCGCCGTCCGGGGGCCGGGACCGACCACGCTGTCCGTCCCGGCGGTCATCGGTGCGTGTGTCCGACGACGAAGTACGTGTGTCTGCGAGTCACGCCCCTACTGTCCACGTGTCCGACCCGCGGAGCAAGGCGTCCAGGTCGGCGGGCTGGCCGGACCGGGCGTCCTCGAGCTGGTCGTTCATCATCGCGTCGTAGGTCGGCTTCTGGATCGACCGGAACACGCCCATCGGGGTGTAGCGCAGGTCCTGGCTGGACAGCCGGGACAGCGCGAAGGCGTAGCTCGGGTCGGTGCGGTGCGCGTCGTGCACCACGATGTCGGACTCGTCGACCTGGTTGGTCTCGGCGATCCGCAGCCCGCCGAACCCGTCGGCGACGACGCACGAGGCGCCGTCCGGGCCGA
The DNA here is from genome assembly GCF_037083865.1 of Klenkia terrae. Classification (NCBI taxonomy): domain Bacteria; kingdom Bacillati; phylum Actinomycetota; class Actinomycetes; order Geodermatophilales; family Geodermatophilaceae; genus Klenkia; species Klenkia terrae. The sequence goes on from NZ_JBAPLV010000013.1 coordinate 55,120, forward strand.
AGACCAGCTTCTCGCCGTGCACCAGCGGGATGGACCACTGGGTGCCGGTCAACGGGTCCTTGAGCAGCTCGAAGGCGCCGTCGTTGAAGATGTTGCAGTTCTGGTAGATCTCCACCAGCGACGTCCCCTGGTGCTCGGCGGCCTGCCGCAGCACGTCGGTGAGCCCCTTGCGGTCGGAGTCCATCGCCCGGCCCACGAAGGTGGCGTCCGCGCCCAGGGCCAGGGACACCGGGTTGAACGGGTGGTCCAGCGACCCCATCGGGGTGCTCTTGGTGACCTTCCCGATCTCCGAGGTGGGGGAGTACTGGCCCTTGGTGAGCCCGTAGATCCGGTTGTTGAACAGCAGGATCGTCAGGTTCACGTTGCGGCGCAGGGTGTGGATCAGGTGGTTGCCGCCGATGGACAGCGCGTCGCCGTCCCCGGTGACCACCCACACAGACAGGTCCGGGCGGGAGGCGGCCAGCCCGGTCGCGATCGCCGGCGCCCGGCCGTGGATGGAGTGCATCCCGTAGGTGTTCATGTAGTACGGGAACCGCGACGAGCAGCCGATCCCGGACACGATGACCATGTCCTCGCGGGCGATGCCGAGGCTGGGCAGGAACGACTGGACGGCGTTGAGGATCACGTAGTCCCCGCAGCCGGGGCACCAGCGGACCTCCTGGTCGGTCTTGAGGTTCTTGGCCTTCAGCGCCGTCTGCTTCTCGCCGCCCAGCTCGACCGACTTCGCGACCGCGTCGGCGATCCGCTGGTCGAACGCGGGCATGCCGAGCTCGTGCACGTGCTCGTCGATGGGTGAGGTGGTCATGCGGTGGCCTCGGTTCCGGTGCTGTCGATGACGTCCTGCAGGACGGCGGCGAGCTCGGCGGCCCGGAAGGGCAGGCCGGTCACCTGGGTGTGGCTCTGCACGTCGACGAGGTACTTGGCGCGCAGCAGCAGGGACAGCTGGCCGAGGTTCATCTCGGGGCACACCACGCGGTCGTAGGACAGCAGGATGTCGCCGAGGTCGGCCGGCAGGGGGTTGAGGTGGCGCAGGTGGACCTGCGCGACGGACCGGCCCGACCGGCGGATCCGCCGGCAGGCGGCCCCGATCGGCCCGTAGGTGGAGCCCCACCCGATGACGGCGACGGTGGCGTCGCCGTCGGGGTCGTCGACCTCGGTCGGCGGCAACGACGCCGCGATCCCGTCGACCTTGGCCTGCCGGGTGCGGGTCATGAAGTCGTGGTTGGCGCCGTCGTAGCTGATGTTGCCGGTGCCGTCGGCCTTCTCCAGGCCGCCGATCCGGTGCTGCAGGCCCTTGGTGCCGGGCACCGCCCACGGCCGGGCCAGGGTCTCGGGGTCGCGCAGGTACGGCAGGAACTCCCCGTTCTCCCCGTTGGGCTCGGTCGCGAACTCCACCCGCAGGTCGGGCAGGGTGTCCGCGGCCGGCACCGACCACGGCTCGGCGCCGTTGGCCAGGTAGCCGTCGGAGAGCAGGAAGACCGGCGTCCGGTAGGTCAGCGCGATCCGCGCGGCCTCGATCGCCGCGTCGAAGCAGTCCGCCGGCGACCGCGGGGCCACCACGGGCACCGGGGCCTCGCCGTTGCGGCCGAACAGGGCCTGCAGCAGGTCCGACTGCTCGGTCTTGGTGGGCAGCCCGGTCGAGGGTCCGCCGCGCTGGACGTCCACGATGACCAGCGGCAGCTCGGTCATCACCGCCAGCCCGATGGTCTCGCCCTTGAGCGCCACACCCGGGCCCGACGTCGTCGTCACCCCGAGGGCACCGCCGAAGCTGGCCCCCAGGGCCGCGCCGATGCCGGCGATCTCGTCCTCGGCCTGGAACGTGCGGACGCCGAAGGACTTGTGCTTGCTCAGCTCGTGCAGCACGTCCGACGCCGGGGTGATCGGGTAGGCGCCGAGGAAGACCGGCAGGCCCGACCGCTGGCCGGCCGCGACCAGGCCGTAGGCCAGCGCCTGGTTGCCGGAGATGTTCCGGTAGGTTCCCGCTGCCATCGGCGCGGGCGCGATCTCGTAGGAGACCGCGAACGCCTCGGTGGTCTCGCCGTAGTTGAAGCCGGCGCGGAAGGCGGCGATGTTGGCCGCGGCGATCTCGGGCTTCTTGCGGAACTGGCGCTCCAGGAAGCGGACCGTGCCCTCGGTGGGCCGGTGGTACATCCAGGACAGCAGGCCGAGGGTGAACATGTTCTTGCTCCGCTCGGCCTCCTTCTTGCCCAGGCCGGAGCCGGCGAGCGCGTCGGTGGTCATCGAGGTCAGCGGCACGCTGACCAGCTGCCAGCCGTCCAGCGACCCGTCCTCCAGCGGGTTCTCGGCGTACCCGACCTTGGCCAGGTTGCGCGCGGTGAACTCGTCGGAGTCGGCGATCAGCAGACCGCCGCCGGGCAGGTCGGCGATGTTGGCCTTGAGCGCCGCCGGGTTCATCACGACCAACACGTCGGGGGCGTCCCCGGGGGTCATGATGTCGTGGTCGGCGAAGTGCAGCTGGAAGCTGGACACCCCCGGCAGGGTCCCCGTGGGCGCCCGGATCTCGGCGGGGAAGTTGGGCAGCGTCGACAGGTCGTTGCCGAAGGCCGCCGTCTCGCTGGTGAACCGGTTGCCGGTCAGCTGCATGCCGTCGCCGGAGTCACCGGCCAGGCGGATGACGACGCGGTCCAGCGCGACGACGCTCTTGACGAGCCCGCCCGGGGCCGACGGCGGTGCCTCGACGGCGGACGTCTCTGGGGTGCTGTGGGTCATCAGGGGTGTACCTCCACCGGCCGAGGTTACGTCCACACGACGACCGGCCGGGCGTCCAGGACCTGCACGTGGTGCACGACACAGGGTGCCCTCACCTGCGCAGGTCAGCCGAGCTGTGCGCCGAACTCCCGGAGGGTGCGGGCGGCGACCTCGCGCAGCTTCACGTTGGTGTCCTGGCTGACCCCGCGCAGCACGGCGAAGGCCTCGTCCGGCGTGACCTGGCGGACCACCGCGATGGCGCCCTTGGCCTGCTCGATCACCGCCCGCGAGGCGATGGCCTCCTCGAGCTGCGAGATCAACGTGGCCGACCGGTGCTGGCGCAGCTGACCGGCCACCAGGCCGCTGGCGATCCGGCCGATCAGGGCGGCGAGGGCCTCGTCGCCGTCGTCGAACCCGTCCCGCGAGCGGCTGTAGAGGTTCAGCGCGCCGAAGCGCGTCCCGTCGACCACCAGCGGGGAGGCCAGGAAGGCCAGGACGCCGTCCGCCTGGGCCGCCCGGGTGAAGTCCGGCCAGGCCTCCATGGCCTCGGCGACGGTGACCCGGACGCAGGTCTCGGTGCGGTAGGCCTCCAGGCAGGGCCCGTCGTCGACGTCGTACTGGTCGCGGTCCACGGCCAGCGTGCGCTCGTCGGTCCACGCCGAGGTGAACGGCGTGCCCTCCTGGACGACGGTGACGCCGGCGGAGTCGCAGTCCCCGATCGTCTCCCGGGCGGTCTGCACGACCAGCTGCAGCAGCTCGGTCACCTCCCGCCCGTGGGCGTCCGGGCCGGTGAGCGCGTCGACGACCAGGCCCACCTCCCGCGGGCGCTCGGCGGCCACGCGGGCCACCAGCGAGCGGGTGTCCAGGCCCGAGGCGCGGTTGAGCGCCGACGGGTCCCGGTGGGCGTGGCCGTGGTCGCGGACGAGGCTCTGCTCACCGGTGTCGGTGTCGGTGCTCATGACCGGATGGTTGCTCACGCATGGCCCACCCAAACCTCCGAGGCCCCCCGGGTCCGGGGAACGGCCTCCCGCCCGGCCGCGTTGAGCGGGCGTGCACCGCTGGGACAACGGCCTCCGGACGGCCCTGCTGCTGGGCCTGATGGCCGGGGTGATCCTGGCCGCCGGCGCGGCCGTGGGCGGGCGCGGCGGCCTGGTCGTGGCCCTGGTGGTCGCGGTGGGGATCAACGGCTACGCCTACCTCAACAGCGACCGGCTGGCGCTGCGGTCCATGCGCGCCTTCCCGGTCACCGAGACGCAGGCGCCGCAGATGTACGCGATCGTGCGGGAGCTGGCCACCGGGGCGCGCCAGCCGATGCCCCGGCTCTACGTGAGCCCGACCAACCAGCCCAACGCCTTCGCCACCGGGCGCAACCCCCGCAACGCCGCGGTCTGCTGCACCCAGGGGATCCTCGAGCTGCTGGACCGCCGCGAGCTGCGCGGGGTCCTCGCCCACGAGCTGTCCCACGTCCACAACCGCGACATCCTGATCAGCTCGGTCGCCGGTGCGATGGCCACCGCGGTGACCTTCCTGGGCCAGATGGCGATGTTCTCCTCGGTGCTCGGCGGCCGCTCCGACGAGCGCGGCGGCGGCAACGCGGTCGGCAGCCTGCTGCTGGTCCTGCTCGGGCCGCTGGCCGCCGGTCTGGTGCAGATGGCGGTCAGCCGCAGCCGGGAGTACCAGGCCGACGCCTCGGGGGCGCAGCTGTCGGGCGACCCGCTGGCGCTGGCCTCGGCGCTGCGCAAGCTGGAGCAGGGCGTGACCGCCCGTCCGCTGCCGCAGGAGCGGAAGCTGGTCAGCCAGAGCCACCTGATGATCGCCAACCCCTTCCGCGGGGCCGGGATGGCGTCGCTGTTCCGCACCCACCCGCCGATGGACCAGCGGATCGCCCGCCTGGAGCAGATGGCCCGCGAGCGCGGCTGAGGGAGGGGCGTCCGGGCCCCTCCCTCACCGGTCAGCGGTAGTTGTCGAACTGCAGGGCGATCTCGAAGTCCTTGCCCTTGAGCAGCTGCTGGACCGCCTGCAGGTCGTCGCGCTTCTTGCCGCTGACCCGGAGCTGGTCGCCCTGGATCTGGGCCTGGACGCCCTTGGGACCCTCGTCGCGGATGGCCTTGGCGATCTGCTTGGCCTTGTCCGAGGCGATGCCCTGCTGGATGGTCGCCGAGATCTTGTAGGTCTTGCCCGACGCCTGGGGCTCGCCGGCGTCCAGGGCCTTCATCGAGATGCCGCGCTTGACGAGCTTCTCCCGGAAGACCTCCAGGGCGGCGGCGACCCGCTCCTCGGTGTCGGCGGTCAGGGTCACCCCCTCCTCGCCGGCCCAGGCGATGGCCGCGTTGGTGCCCCGGAAGTCGAACCGCTGGGACAGCTCCTTCCCGGCCTGGTTCAGGGCGTTGTCGACCTCCTGGCGGTCGACCTTGCTCACGACGTCGAAGGACGCATCTGCCATGTCGGTGTCTCCTCCTGTGCGGCCGGGCCACCCGGTGGGGCGGCCGAACCGGTCTTGTACGCTCGTCGAGCACCACAGCACACGGCGGGTTGCCCGAGTGGCCAATGGGAACGGACTGTAAATCCGTCGGCTTAGCCTACGAAGGTTCGAATCCTTCACCCGCCACGCCTGGTGCGACGGCCCCCGACCCACCCGGTCGGGGGCCGTCGTCGTGCGGTGGGTGCTCAGGCGGTGGGGGCCTGCGCGCTGGCCACCGCGGTGCGCTCCAGCGGCCGCCCGCCCAGGAACAGCCACCCGAACGCGATGGGCACCGAGCGGGTGCAGGTGACCGTGGCCTCGAGGCCGTCGACCGCGACCGACCACGAGTCCAGCCGGCTGCCGCCGTCGGCGAGCTGGTCGGCGACCGCGACCTCGGCCGAGGCCTGGTCCAGCGGCAGGTACCCGTCCACGCCCTGCGCGTAGGCCGCCGCCGCCGCGGTCTGGTTGGCCGCGGCGAGCGCGGCGCCGTCGCAGACCGACTGCACGCGCTGCTGCTCGAGGAAGGCGTCGGAGGCCGCGATCGCCCCGAAGGCCATCAACGCGGCCACCAGCCAGCAGACCAGCACGAAGGGCAGGCTGGAGCCCTGCTCCGACCCCGCCGTCCTGCTGCCCATCCGGCGCACTCTAGGGCCGTAGGCGCAGGTCGGGGCCCGACCACCCCCGACCTGGGGACGGCGGCCGTCGGCCCGGTCCCGGGCGGTGCGGGGTGGCGCGGGGGCCGCGCTCGGTTGCGGAGGGTGACGGCGCGTGGGGTGCCGCCGGGAACCGCGACGAGCGGCCGGTGCCGCGCGTGTCGCGGACGATGCCGTTCCGTCCCGATGGCCTCATCCGGTGCAGGTTGCCCCGCACCGGGGGCCCCACCGGTCGGATGACACCCATCAGGTGACACGAAGTGCTCGAAGGTCACCGTAGAGTGACGACGCTGCAGACCGTCACCCGGTCGTGATGTCAAGCACTTGCTCGAACGGGTGACGGATCGCAGTCTTCCCACAGCGGTCCGTGCCGACCTTGCTCTGCCCCCGCGTGGGCGGCTGCCGCATCCCGAGCAGTCCTGCCATGCCTGAGGAGGCGTCATGTCCAGCACCATCGCCATGTCCACCACCACCACCAGCACCCGCGGCGCCCGCTGGGGCCGCGGCGCTCGGTGGGGCCGCGGCGCTCGCTGGGGCCGCTGACCCGCAGGTCCCGAGCGGGCGGGGACGGCGCGCACCCCGCGGGGCGCGCGCGTCCCCTGCCCCGGGCGGGTGAGACGGCACAGGAGGAATCGTCACTCACTGTTAGCCTCGGCGCGTCTGCCGATAGACAGGACGTGACGTTGGCCGAGCTCCCGGACGCGCGCACCCCGAGGGTGCCGCTCTTCCGGCGACCGTGGGCCCCGGCGGTCCTGGCGACTGCCGTCGCCGTCGCCGTGGGGGTGCCCACCTTCGCGGGCTCGGCCACCCGGCCGGATGTCGTCCTGGTCGTCCTGCTCGCCCTGGCGTTCGTGGTGACCACGTTGAGCACCATGGACGTCGAGTTCCGCCGGCAGACCTATGTCTTCAGCCCGGTCGAGTTCCCGTTGGTGATCGGCCTGGTCGAGGTGGGTGGGCTGTGGACGGCCGTGGCGCGGGTCCTCGCGCTCGCGATCGTCATCCTGCGCCAGCCCTACGCCCGGCCCAAGTCGGCCTTCAATCTCGCCCTCGCCCTCGTCGAGGTGGCGGTGGCCTCGGCCGTCGTCCAGTTCCTGTCCCTGACGTCGGTGGCCGACCCGGTCACGTGGGCGGTCCTGGTCCTCGCCGTCGTGGCCGTCGGCGTCGTCGACGTGCTCATGGTCGGCGCCGCGATCGCCCTCGTGGAGGGGCGGCCCCCGAACAGCTTCTGGCTCGGTGCCCTGGCGCCGAGCCTGGTGGTCGGACCGCTCTGCGTGGCCATCGCGGTCGTGGCGCTGCTGGTCACCGACGAGCACCCGTCGGCCTGGTTCCTGCTGGGCCCGGTGCTCGCCGGTGTGCTGCTGGTCTTCCGGCAGTCCGCGACCGCCGTCCGCGAGCGCCGGAGCGTCCAGTCCGTCCACGACTTCGCCCGGCGGGTGGAGGCGGTCGCTCCCGACGAGGGCGGGACGCGCGAGCTGGTCCGGGCCGTGCGGGAGCTGCTGAACGCCGACCGCGTCGCGCTGTGGTTGCCCCCGTACCTGGACGAGGGACCGCGCCTGGTCGTGGACCGCGCGGGGGACGAGGGGGACTGGTACGCCGGGCCGAGCGACCCCGACGACCTCGTCCGCCGACTGGCGGTCGACCAGGACAACGGTGGCCCCGTCCTGCTGCGTGCGGCCAAGGCGAACGCCGAGGAGCGCGAGGCCCTGCAACGCCGCGCGGCCCAGGAGGTCCTCGGCGCACCGATCGTCACCGCGGCCGGGGAGTACGGCTACCTCGAGGTGTGCGACCGGCAGAGCGACGTCGTGTCCTTCGAGTCCGGCGACCGCGCCGCACTGGACTCGATGCTCACCCACGTCAACGCCGCCATCCGCCAGCAGCAGCTGCTGACCCGGATCCGCTACGACGCCGACCACGACGGGCTCACCGGGCTGCCCAACCGCCATCGCCTGGCCACCGAGATCGAGACCCTGCTCGGGTCCGGCGACGCCGAGCAGCGCGCCGGGCTGGTGTTCGCCTCCCTGGACAACTACTCCGAGGTCACCGACACGCTCGGGCACGCGGCCAGCGACGAGCTGCTGCTGGTCACCGCCGGGCTGCTGCGCGAGCACGCGCCGCCGGCGGCGCTGGTCGCCCGCATGGAGGGGGGCCAGTTCGCCGTCCTGCTGCCCGGGCTCAGCCTGCCGGCCACCGAGCGGGCCGCCCGCCGGCTGCGCGACGCGGCCGCGACCCGCGCCCGGGTGGCCGGGCTGGACCTGGACGTGCTGCTGACCTTCGGCGTCGCCGCGGCCCCGGTGCACGGCGTCGACCCGGGCACCCTCATGCAGCGCGCGGACGTCGCCCTGCTGGCCGGGCACAGCTCGGGTGGGGTGGCCAGCTACCACCCGGTGCTGGACCAGCAGAGCCTGCGCCGGTTGCAGCTGGGCACGGAGCTCGAGTCGGCGATGGCCGAGAAGCAGATCACCGTGGTCTTCCAGCCCATCGTGGACACCCGGACCTCCGACATCGTCTCGGTCGAGACCCTCGTCCGCTGGGCCCACCCCCGCTACGGCAACGTCCCGCCCGACGACTTCATCGGCCTGGCCGAGCAGATCGGCCGGATCGGGGCCGTCACCGACTACGTGCTGGACCTGGCGCTCGAGCGCTGCCGCAAGTGGCTGGACCAGGACATCGCGCTCTCGGTCGCGGTGAACCTGTCGGCCCGCTGCCTGGCCGAGCCCGACCTGGTGGACCGCGTGCGGGGCGCGCTGCGGCACCACGGCGTGCCGGGGTCGCTGCTGACCCTGGAGCTGACCGAGGGGATCGTCGTCGACGACTCGGTCCGCAACTCCACCGTGCTGGCAGACCTGCACTCGCTGGGTCTGCGGCTGTCGATGGACGACTTCGGCACCGGCTACTCCTCGCTGTCGCAGCTGCGCCAGCTGCCGATCGACGAGCTCAAGATCGACAAGTCCTTCGTGCTGGGCATGTCCACCAGTCAGAGCGAGTCGTTCATCGCCCGCTCGATCGTCGAGCTGGCCCACAACCTCGGGCTGCGCGTGGTCGCCGAGGGCGTCGAGGACGAGGTCACCCGCGACCTGCTGGCCGAGATGGGCTGCGACAAGCTGCAGGGATTCCTGGTCAGCCGCCCGTTGCCCGACGACCGGCTGGAGAACTGGCTGCTGGCCCGGACCGGCGTCCGGTCGGCGACACCCGGTGCCCCGCACCGCCGGTTGTTCGTCCGCTCGTGAGGGTTTGCTAGAGTTCCACGGCACGCTCCGCGAGGGTCCGAGAGGGCCCTGGGGGAGCAGGCAGGCCCCTTTAGCTCAGTCGGCAGAGCGTCTCCATGGTAAGGAGAAGGTCTACGGTTCGATTCCGTAAAGGGGCTCCGATCAGCCCGGGTCGGTCCACCGACCGGCCCGAACGATCGCGGCGGCGTAGCTCAGCCTGGTAGAGCAAACGGCTCATAATCGTTGTGTCACCGGTTCAAGTCCGGTCGCCGCTACCCATGACGGACCCCGTACCCGGGGTCCGTCGGCGTGTGGGGACCCCCGCACGCCACCTGACCAGAACAAGGCGAGGAAACGCTCATGGCAGCCACCGATGTCCGTCCGAAGATCACCCTGGCTTGCCAGGAGTGCAAGAACCGCAACTACATCACCCGCAAGAACCGGCGCAACGACCCCGACCGGCTCGAGCTGAAGAAGTACTGCCCCACGGACAAGAAGCACACGGTCCACCGCGAGACCCGCTGACCGCAGGTCGTACGGATCGTCGAGAGGGCGGGGAGCATGGCGCTGGACGCAGGACTGGTCGGGCGCAGCTACCCGCCCTCTGCCGTGTACGAGGTCGGTCGCGAGAAGATCGCCGAGTTCGCCACCGCTCTCGGTGACCCCGACCCGGTCTACCGCGACCCGGTCGCCGCGCGCGCGGCCGGGCACCCCGACGTGATCGCCCCGCCGACGTTCGCCATCGTGCTGAGCCTCGGCGCCGGGGAGGTCGTCCTGGACGACCCCGACGTCTCGATCGACTACAGCCGCGTCGTCCACGGCGAGCAGAAGTTCGTCCACCACCGCCCGATCCGGGCCGGTGACCGGCTGGTCGCCACCGCCTCGATCGAGGCGGTCCGCACCGTGGCCAGCAACGACATGCTCACCACCCGCGTCGACCTGGCCACCGAGGACGGCGAGCCCGTCTGCCGCACCAGCGCGATGCTCGTCGCCCGGGGCGGTGCCTGATGGCCGCCGTGGTGCGCCTGGCCGACGTCGAGGTCGGCACCGAGCTGCCCGTGCAGTCCTCGACCGTGACCCGGGCGGACCTGGTCCGCTACGCCGGCGCGTCGGGGGACTTCAACGTCATCCACTGGAACGAGCGGGTGGCCACCGAGGTCGGCCTGCCCGGCGTCATCGCCCACGGCATGCTCACCGCCGGCCTCGCGGCCCGGGCCGTCACCGCCTGGGCCGGTGACCCCGGTGCGCTGGTCGAGTACTCGGTGCGGTTCAGCCGCCCCGTCGTGGTGCCCGACGACGCCCTCGGTGCCGAGGTCGTGGTCGCCGGGCGCGTCGCCGCGCTGCTGGACGACGACCGGGTACGCGTCGACCTCACCGTCACCAGCGGCGGCGAGAAGGTCCTGAGCCTCGCGCGGGCCGTCGTCCAGCTCTGAGGGCCCCCTCGGTGGGCGAGGGGGCCCTGCGGGTCAGCCGGCGCTGCCCAGCAGCCGCTGCATGCGGCTGATCCCCTCGACCAGGTCGTCGTCGCCCAACGCGTAGGACAGCCGCAGGTAGCCGGGGGTGCCGAAGGCCTCCCCGGGGACGACGGCGACCTCGGCCTCCTCCAGGATGACCTCGGCCAGCTCGACGCTGCTGGTCGGCGTCCGGCCGGCGATCTCCCGGCCGAGCAGCGCCTTCACCGACGGGTACACGTAGAACGCGCCCTGCGGCTCGGGGCAGGCGATGCCCGGGATCTCCCGCAGCATCGAGACGATGGTCTGCCGGCGGCGGTCGAAGGCCGCCCGCATGGTGTCCACCGCGGCGAGGTCGCCGGTGAGCGCGGCGATGGCCGCGGCCTGCGACACGTTGGCCACGTTCGAGGTGGCGTGGGACTGCAGGTTCGTCGCGGCCTTGACCACGTCGGAGGGCCCGAGGATCCAGCCCACCCGCCAGCCGGTCATCGCGTAGGTCTTGGCCACCCCGTTGACGATCACGCAGCGCGACTGCAGCTCCGGCACCACCGCCGGCATCGAGGGCGCGGTCACCCCGCCGTAGGTCAGGTGCTCGTAGATCTCGTCGGTCAGCACCCACAGGCCGGCCTCCAGGGCCCACCGGCCGATCTCCTCGACCTGCTCGGGCGGGTACACCGCACCCGTCGGGTTGGACGGCGAGCAGAACAGCAGGACCTTGGTGCGCGGGGTGCGCGCGGCCTCGAGCTGCCGCACCGACACCAGGTAGCCGGACTGCTCGTCGGCGACCACCGGCACCGGCACGCCGCCGGCGAGGCGGATGGCCTCGGGGTAGGTGGTCCAGTAGGGCGCGGGCAGCAGCACCTCGTCGCCCGGGTCGAGCATCGTGGCCAGCGCCTCGTAGACGGCCTGCTTGCCGCCGTTGGTGACCAGCACGTCGGCCGGGGTGGCCTGCACGCCGGAGTCGCGCAGCGTCTTGGCGACGATGGCCTCCTTGAGCGCGGGCAGCCCGCCGGCCGGGGTGTAGCGGTGGTAGGTGGGGTTGCGGGCCGCCTGGACGGCCGCCTCGACGATGTAGTCCGGGGTCGGGAAGTCCGGCTCGCCGGCGCCGAACCCGATGACCGGCTTGCCGGCCGCCTTGAGCGCCTTGGCCTTGGCGTCGACGGCCAGGGTGGCGGATTCCGCGATCGAGGCGATCCGCCGGGAGACCCGGCGGTCGGCGGGGGAGACGGGCGGCTGCTGGGGCCCCGGCGTGCCGGGCCCCGGGGCGGTCGGGGCGGTCATGGGCACATCGTGTCAGCCCGACCCTCCCCGTGGCCCCCGCAGGCCCCCCGCCGACCACGGTCGGACCGGGCCGTGGCCGCCCCCGCACCGGGTCACGTACACTTCTCGCCTGGGGTTCGTGCACCCTGCCACCGGCGTGCCCCGGTACCACCTGCGCAACGGGTGGTCCGTCTGCGCCACCGGCGGGGGACGACCCCCGGCGCCCGCTCCGCGCGGGTGCCTAGGGGTGTAGCTCAATTGGCAGAGCAGCGGTCTCCAAAACCGCAGGCTGCAGGTTCAAGTCCTGTCACCCCTGCCCGTCCGCCGGTCCGCCGGCGTGCAGGTCAGCGGCCCTCCCGGGCCGGCCGACCGGATCACCCACCAGACGAACACCGACGACGAGGCGAGGCGCAGTGAGCGACGAGCAGCCGGGCACCGAGGACGGGCGCACGCCCCGTCGTCCCCGCTCCGAGCCCGCCGACGGTGTCGCCGAGCCCGCCGACGGCGAGCTCACCGACGAGCAGATCGACGCCGAGACCCCCGGGGTCGACGACGCCGCCGAGCTCGAGGCCGCCGAGGACGAGGTCGCCGAGGAGGCGGTCGAGGACGAGGACAAGGTCGTCGCCACCCCCACCCGTCGCCGGCGCGGTGCCATCACCGCCGGGGACGACGAGGACGACGACGAGGCCGAGGCCCCCCGGGTCCGCCGGCGCGACCGTCCCGGCGGCCGACCCGCCAGCGAGGCACGGACCACCCGCCCCGCCCGCGGTGACACCGCAGGCAAGAGCGCCGTGGGCAAGAAGGACGAGACCCGCACCCGGGCCGACGCCGAGCGGGCTCGCGCCGCGGAGCTGCGCGAGAAGCGCAGCATCGGCCGGTTCCTGCGCGAGGTCGTCGCCGAGCTCCGCAAGGTCATCTGGCCCGGGCGGCGCGAGCTGATCACCTACACCACGGTGGTCATCGTCTTCGTCGCCGTGATGGTGGCGCTGGTGGCCGGGCTGGACATCCTCTTCGCCCAGGGCGTCATCGCCGTCTTCGGCTGACGCCGGGCCGGCCGCACCGGCACACCGACCAGAGCACGCACCACCGACGCACAGAAGAGAGACCCACCCCGTGACCGACCCCCGCGAGACCGACGAGGCCGTCGACGCCGCCACCGAGGAGCCGACGGCCGACGCCGACACGGACGCCACGACCGGTGCCGTCGACGCCGAGACCGGCGTGCGCGAGACCGGGGCGGCCGAGGGCTCGGTCGACACCGCCGACCTGACCGCCGACAACCCGATGGCCGACGCCGTCGCGGGCGGCAGCGGCAACGCCCGGGGTGCGGTGGACGACGCCCTGGTGGGCGACACCACCCTGGAGCCGGCGCCCGACCACGACCCCCTCACCGAGGAGGTCCTCGCGACCGCCGAGGAGGAGGACGAGGACCCGGCCGAGGCCATGCGCAAGGCGCTGGCGACGGCGTTCGGCGACTGGTACGTCATCCATTCCTACGCCGGCTACGAGAACAAGGTGAAGACCAACCTCGAGTCGCGGATCACCAGCCTCGACATGGAGGACTACATCTTCCAGATCGAGGTCCCGACCGAAGAGGTCACCGAGATCAAGAACGGCAAGCGGGTGCAGGTCAACCGCAAGGTGCTGCCCGGCTACCTGCTGGTCCGGATGGACCTCACCGACGACTCGTGGGGCGCGGTCCGCAACACCCCCGGCGTCACCGGGTTCGTCGGCGCCACCTCGCGTCCCTCCCCGCTGAGCCTGGACGAGGTCGTGAAGCTGCTGGTCCCGGCGAACACGGCGAAGGCTGCGACCCCCGACGCCCCGTCGGCCACGCCCGGCAGCCCGAGCACGCCGCTGGTCGACTTCGAGGTCGGCGAGTCGGTCACGGTCATGGACGGGCCGTTCGCGACCCTCCCGGCCACCATCAACGAGATCAACGCCGAGCAGCAGAAGCTGCAGGTGCTGGTCTCCATCTTCGGCCGCGAGACCCCGGTCGAGCTCTCCTTCAGCCAGGTCCAGAAGCTGTAGGACCTCGGTGCCCCCCAGTCCACGCTCCGCGCGGAATGGGACCCTGCACCGAGGCCTTGCAACCAAGGCCATGCAGTCACGTCACCCCAGATAGAAGGAAGTCATGCCCCCCAGGAAGCGGTTGACCGCGGTCATCAAGCTCCAGATCAAGGCCGGCGCGGCCACCCCTGCGCCGCCCGTCGGTCCGGCGCTCGGCCAGCACGGCGTCAACATCATGGAGTTCTGCAAGGCGTACAACGCCGAGACCGAGTCCCAGCGCGGCGACGTCGTCCCCGTCGAGATCTCCGTCTTCGAGGACCGCTCGTTCACCTTTATCACCAAGACCCCGCCGGCCGCGCGCATGCTGCTCAAGGCCGCCGGTGTCGAGAAGGGCTCGGGCGAGCCGCACAAGACCAAGGTCGCCTCGGTCACCCGTGACCAGGTCCGCGAGATCGCCCAGGTCAAGATGGCCGACCTGAACGCCAACGACATCGACCAGGCCGAGAAGATCATCGCCGGCACCGCCCGGTCGATGGGCATCACCGTCAACTAGCAGCACCCGTGGGAGGGCCGGCCAGGCCCGTTCACCACGCGATCGCCCGGACGAACCGGGCGGATGAGGAGTTCCCCATGGCCAAGCACGGAAAGGGCTACCGCAAGGCAGCCGAGCTCGTCGACGCCAACCAGCTGTACAGCCCGCTGCAGGCAGCCGGGCTGGCGAAGCAGACGTCGCCGACCAAGTACGACGCCACCGTCGAGGTCGCGATCCGCCTCGGGGTGGACCCGCGCAAGGCCGACCAGATGGTCCGCGGCACGGTCAACCTGCCCCACGGCACCGGCAAGACCGCCCGCGTCATCGTGTTCGCCACCGGTGACAAGGCCGCCGAGGCCGAGGCCGCCGGCGCCGACGTCGTCGGTTCCGAGGACCTGATCGAGCGCATCCAGGGCGGCTTCCTGGACTTCGACGCCGCGATCGCCACCCCGGACCAGATGGCCAAGGTCGGCCGGATCGCCCGCATCCTCGGCCCCCGTGGCCTGATGCCGAACCCGAAGACCGGCACCGTGACCCCCGACGTCACCAAGGCCGTCAACGACATCAAGGGCGGCAAGATCAACTTCCGGGTGGACAAGCAGTCCAACCTGCACCTGGTGATCGGCAAGGTCTCCTTCGACGAGGCCAAGCTGGTCGAGAACTACGCCGCCGCCCTCGACGAGGTGCTGCGCGCCAAGCCCTCGGCCGCCAAGGGCCGGTACGTCCGCAAGGTCACCGTCTCCACGACGATGGGCCCGGGCATCCAGGTCGACCCGAACCGCACCCGCAACCTGCTGGTCGACGAGGCCTCCCAGGTCTGAGCACAGCCGCACGCCAGGACGCCCCCCGCAGCCCAGCTGCGGGGGGCGTCCTGCGTTCCCGACCCGGGTCGGGGCAGTCGGGCATCCCGTCTGCAGCAGCCTGGGTCCACCCACCGCAGCGCCCCTTCCCCGCGGCCACGACCTGGCCGAAGGGGCGCCGGCGAGGGTTGACCCAGCCTGCAGCAGTCGAGTCCGGTGACGTCCGCCGGTAGGTGCCCCCAGGCGACGTTCCGCGGGACGGGGGTCGGAGACCTCCTCCCGCGGAACGCGCAGCGGCTCAGCCCGACCGGGGTGCGTCCCGTGGCCGCGGTGCGATCCGGAGGATCGCGATCAACTCAGCCCTTGGGGAACCACGGCACGAAGCCGCTGGTGCGCTCCACGTACTCGGCGAAGCCCTTGCGGGAGCTCTTCATCCGCTTGTCGGTCATGGCCGCGCCGGAGCCCTTGACCAGGTTGGCGGTCATGAGCACCGGGCAGATGACGAAGACCAGGCCCGACCAGTGGCCGGCGGTGAGCAGCCAGAGCCCCCACATGACGCAGGCGTCGCCGAAGTAGTTGGGGTGCCGGGTGTACCGCCACAGCCCGCGGTCGTTGACCACGCCCTTGTTGGCGGGGTCGGCCTTGAACCGCTCGAGCTGCCAGTCGCCGACGGTCTCGAAGGTGAACCCGACCGACCAGACGACGACGCCCAGCAGCGCGAGCACCAGCGGCCACCCGGACGTCGCCGGGCCCTCCTGGTAGGCGGCCACCTGCAGCGGCAGGGACACCACGAACAGCACCGCGACCTGGCTGAGGTAGACCCGCCGGTAGATGTGCGCCGCCGGTGAGCCCTTCGCGCGGGCGAGGATGTCCTCGTAGCGCGGGTCCTCCTTGGTGCCGTTGCGCCGGCCGATGTGCACGGCGAGCCGCACGCCCCACGCGGTCGTCAGCGCCAGCGCGAGCAGCTGGCGACCCAGGTCCCCGTGGTCACCGGCCTGCGCGACCAGGAGACCGACCAGGGACACC
Organism: Klenkia terrae; assembly: GCF_037083865.1. Classification (NCBI taxonomy): domain Bacteria; kingdom Bacillati; phylum Actinomycetota; class Actinomycetes; order Geodermatophilales; family Geodermatophilaceae; genus Klenkia; species Klenkia terrae. The sequence goes on from NZ_JBAPLV010000013.1 coordinate 71,228, forward strand.
ACGACGAAGCCCATGCCCCAGACCACGTCGATCACCGAGTGCCGGCCCAGCCGCAGCGCCAGCAGCCAGGTGCCGGTGAAGACCACCAGCAGCACGGCCAGCGTGATCAGCGCGTTGACGCCCAGCGCGCCCCAGTCGACCCCGACGTCCATCACGAGCTCCTCGTCCCGGGCCGGTTGCTCGACCCTGCCGCCCGGCGAGGTGCCCGCCGGGGTCTGAGCTTATGGAACGGCCTGACCGCAGGGGCCCGCGGCGTGCGGAGCGCGCCGTGGGGGGCGGTCAGGTCCTTCTACCAGCGGCGGCGGGTCGCCGGCATGTCGCTGCGGCCGTCCGGCCGCGGCTTGACGAACAGCAGCTGGTCCACGCCCATCCGGTTCTCGGCGAAGGTCAGGCCGCCCCCGGCCAGGTAGAGCCGCCAGATCCGGGCGCCGGCCTCGCCGATGATGGCCGTGACGTCGTCCCACCGGTCCTCCAGGCGCTGGGCCCAGGCCCGGACCGTCCAGTCGTAGTGCTCGCGGATGCTCTCCACGTCGCGCAGCTCCAGGCCCGGGCGGGCCAGCATCTCCGCGGTCTGCCAGGTCGGGCGCATGTGCATGTCGGGGGCGACGTAGCGCTCGATGAAGGCACCGCCGCCGGGGGCGCTGGGGTGGCTCATGGCCTGCACCAGCACCCGGCCGCCGGGGCGGACCAGGCGGTGCAGGGTGTCGGCGTAGACCGGGTACTGCTCCTGGCCGACGTGCTCGCTCATCTCGATCGAGCTGATCGCGTCGTAGGGGCCCTCGGCCGGCAGCGGGACGTCGCGGTAGTCCTGCAGCCGCACGGTCACGCGGTCGGCCAGGCCGCGCTCGGCGACGACCTTCTCGATGTGGTCGCGCTGCTGGGCGGAGATGGTCACCCCGGTGGCGTGCACGCCGTGGTGCTGGGCGGCGTACAGGATCATCGAGCCCCAGCCGCAGCCGACGTCCAGCAGTCGCATGCCGGGCTCCAGGCCCAGCTTCCGGCAGACCAGCTCGAGCTTGTCCCGCTGCGCGTCGGTGACGGTGTAGCTGCCGTCGGCGGCGCCCGGGTCGGTCGCCGGGTCCTCGCGGAAGTAGGCGCAGGAGTAGGCCATGTGCTCGTCGAGCAGCGCCTGGTAGACGTCGTTGCTCTGGTCGTAGTGGTAGCTGATCGCGTCGCTGTCCCGGTCGGTGGAGTGCTTCTCGCCCGAGAGCACGGCCTCCTCCGGCGGCGCCGCCGGCCGGCGCCCGACGATGCCCAGGCGGACCGCCGTCCGGGCCCAGCGGACCTGGTCGCGGACGGTGGGCAGGGCTGGCGGGCGCTCGCGGACCAGCGACCAGACCCGGGACAGGCCCTCGGCCAGGTCGCCCTCGACGTCGATCTCCCCGGCCACGTAGGCCCGGGCCAGGCCGAGCTCGTTCGGGTCCCACAGCAGTCGGCGCAGGGCGGTGCGGCTGCGCAGCACGACGACGGGGGCGTCGACCGGGCCGGCCTCGCTGCCGTCCCAGGCGCGGATGCGGACCGGCAGGCGGCCGCCGAAGACCTCGCCGACCAGGCCGGCCAACCGGCCGGCGACCGAGCGGTCGGTGCTGGGCCGGTTCTGGGGGGTGCTGCTCATGCGGGGTGTGCTCCTGTCGTGCGGCGGGGCGTCCGGGTAGATCCTCCGGTGTTCGGACGACGGGGGTGCGCCGGATGCCGGTACCGGGTGGTCGTGTCGATGGCGTACTCTTGCGCGAGTTCCCCCCAGACCGCTGGTCGTCGCACGTCCGCGTGCGATCGAAGGTCCCGGATCCGTCCGGGCGACCCGCGCAGGTGAACGGATCGTCTGCCGGTGCCCTGCACCGGCACACGCCCCGTGCGCCTCGCGCCGGGGCGTCCGTCGTCTCCGGCCCTCTCGATCGTGTGCGCGCCGTGCCTCCTCCGGTGGTCGCCCCGACTGAGAGAGGAGGCCCATGCCCACGCAGGCCAAGGATGCGGCGATCGCGGAGATCACCAGCCGGTTCCAGGACTCGAGTGCGGCGGTGCTCACCGAGTACCGCGGGCTGACCGTGGCGCAGCTGAGCCAGCTGCGTCGTTCCCTCGGTGCGGGCAGCAGCTACGCCGTCGTCAAGAACACCTTGACGAAGCGGGCCGCGGACTCGGTCGGCCACGCCGACCTGGCACCGCTGCTCACCGGCCCCACCGCCATCGCGTTCATCGCCGGTGACCCGGTAGAGGCCGCCAAGGCGATCCGTGACTTCGCGAAGGCCAACCCGGCCCTCGTCGTCAAGGGCGGGGTCGTCGAGGGCCGCACGGTCGATGCCGCCGAGGTCACCCGCCTCGCCGACGTCGAGTCCCGTGAGGTCCTGCTGGCCAAGCTGGCCGGCGCGATGAAGGGCAACCTCACCAAGGCTGCCGGGCTGTTCCAGGCCCCGCTGTCGCAGGTCGCCCGTCTCGCCGCCGCCCTGCAGGAGAAGAAGGAGGCGGCCGGGGAGACCCTGCCCGCCGCCGACGCTCCGGCCGAGGACGCCGCTGCTGCACCCACCACCCCCGACACCGACGCTGACGCCGCGCCCGCGGCCAGCGACGACTGACCAGTAGGAGAAGACATGGCCAAGCTGTCCACCGACGAGCTGCTCGACGCCTTCAAGGAGATGACGCTCCTGGAGCTGTCGGACTTCGTCAAGGAGTTCGAGACCACCTTCGACGTCACCGCTGCCGCCCCCGTGGCCGTGGCTGCCGCCGGCCCGGCCGGCGGCGGCGCCGCCCCCGAGGCCGCTGCCGAGCAGGATGAGTTCGACGTCATCCTCGAGGCCGCCGGCGACAAGAAGATCCAGGTCATCAAGGAGGTGCGCGGTCTCACCTCCCTGGGCCTCAAGGAGGCCAAGGACCTGGTCGACGGCGCGCCCAAGCCCGTCTTGGAGAAGGTCGCCAAGGACGCCGCGGAGAAGGCCAAGGCTGCCCTCGAGGGCGCCGGCGCCACCGTCACCGTCAAGTGACACCCCGCCCGGCGCTCGCCGGGCCGGTCGCCCGCGGGTGACCACCAGCACCACCGCACACCAGCAGGGGCCGTCCTCCACCTCGGGGGGGCGGCCCCTGCTGCGTGCCCTGGTAACGATCGGGGTGAGACGGGGGCCACCCGATTGCCGTGACGCGCGTAACCACTAACCTCGTCCTTCGTTACTCCCCGGTAGACATGCGCCGCCGTCCCGGTGGCCGCATGATGCCGGGGCCCGTGCAGCTGTGCGGGTGGCGAGGATCCGGCACCGGAGCCGGTGGAGGAGGTCGACCGTGGGTGTCGCCGTGCACGTCGAGGGTCTGACCAAGTCCTTCGGCAGCCAGAACATCTGGAGCGACGTCACCCTCACGCTCCCGCCGGGCGAGATCTCGGTGATGCTCGGCCCGTCGGGCACCGGAAAGTCGGTGTTCCTGAAGTCCCTCGTCGGCCTGCTCAAGCCCGAGCGCGGCTCGATCGTCATGAGCGACACCGACATCGTCAGCTGCTCCGAGCGCGACCTGTACGACGTCCGGCGGCTGTTCGGCGTCCTGTTCCAGGACGGCGCCCTCTTCGGCTCGATGAACCTGTACGACAACATCGCCTTCCCGCTGCGCGAGCACACCAAGAAGAGCGAGTCCGAGGTCCGCTCCATCGTGATGGAGAAGATGGACATGGTCGGGCTGGCCGGCACGGAGGGGAAGCTCCCCGGCGAGATCTCCGGCGGGATGCGCAAGCGCGCCGGCATCGCCCGCGCCCTGGTGCTGGACCCCGAGGTCATCCTCTTCGACGAGCCGGACTCCGGCCTGGACCCGGTCCGGGTGGCCTACCTCAACCAGCTGATCGTCGACCTCAACGCCCAGATCGACGCCACCTTCCTGATCGTCACCCACGACATCGGCACCGCCCGCACGGTGCCGGACAACCTGGGTCTGCTCTTCCGCCGGCACCTGGCGATGTTCGGCCCGCGCGAGCAGCTGCTCACCAGCCAGGAGCCCGTCGTCCGCCAGTTCCTCAACGGCCGCCGCGAGGGGCCGATCGGGATGAGCGAGGAGAAGGACGTCGCCCAGGTCGAGGCCGAGATGGCCGCCCTGGAGGCGCGTGGCGGGGACCAGCACAACGGCGTGGGCCCCAAGGGCGCCTCCGGCGGCGAGGCCGTGCCGCCGCAGCTGGAGCCCTCCCCGGGCCTGCCCGAGCGCAAGGCCGTGCGCCGCCGCCAGGAGCGGGTGGCCCGGATGCTGCACACCTACGACCCGGCCACCGCCGACGCCATCCGCGCCAGCCTGCCCGCGGACCTGCTCGCCCTCGCCGACTCCGGCAGCTACGCCCCGACCGCGGCCGGCGGTCGCGAGTGGCGCACCGAGGACGGCGCCGAGCTCGTCGTCCCCGACCCGCGGGGCCGTCCGTGACGGCAACCCCGGGCGAGAAGCCCAAGGCACCGGGGCTGCTGGACGGCAAGCTGTCGCCGTTGCGCCCGCTGCGGGCCAGCGGCAACCTGTTCGCCTTCGCCCTGGACGTCATCCGGGCGGTGTTCCGCCGCCCGTTCCAGCTGCGCGAGTTCATCCAGCAGACCTGGTTCGTCGCCTCGGTGACGATCCTGCCCACCGCGCTGGTCGCCATCCCCTTCGGCGCGGTCATCGCCCTGCAGCTGGGCTCGCTGACCCGCCAGCTCGGGGCCCAGTCGTTCACCGGGTCGGCGTCGGTGCTGGCCGTGCTGCGCGAGGCGAGCCCGATCGTCACCGCGCTGCTGATCGCCGGCGCCGGTGGGTCGGCCATCTGCGCCGACCTCGGCGCCCGCAAGATCCGCGACGAGATCGACGCGATGGAGGTGCTGGGCATCTCGCCGATCCAGCGCCTGGTGGTGCCCCGCGTGCTGGCCTCGATGCTGGTCGCGGTGCTGCTCAACGGGCTGGTCTCGGTGGTCGGCGTGACCGGCGGCTACTTCTTCAACGTCATCCTGCAGGGCGGGACGCCGGGGGCCTACCTGGCCTCGTTCAGCGCGCTGGCCCAGGTGCAGGACTTCTGGTCGGGGGAGATCAAGGCCCTGATCTTCGGGTTGATCGCCGGCATCGTCGCCTCCTACAAGGGCCTGCGGGCCGGTGGCGGACCCAAGGGGGTCGGCGACGCGGTCAACCAGTCCGTCGTCATCACCTTCCTGCTGCTGTTCGCGGTGAACTTCGTCATCACCGCGATCTACTTCCAGCTCGTGCCGCCGAAGGGGCAGTGACGATGGCCCTGCTCTCACCCGTCGACCGGGTCAAGGTGCGCACCCGCCGCATCGTGCGCACCGTCTACCGGCGCCCGATGTCCACCCTGGAGGACCTCGGCGACCAGGTCAGCTTCTACGGCCGTGCGCTGGGCTGGACCCCGCGCACGCTCAAGCGCTACAAGCGCGAGACGTTCCGGCTGCTGGCCGAGGTCAGCTTCGGCACCGGCGCGCTGGCCGTGGTCGGCGGCACGGTCGGGGTCATCGCGTTCCTGTCCTTCTTCACCGGCACCGAGGTCGGCCTGCAGGGCTACCAGGCGCTGGACCAGCTGGGCACCTCGGCGTTCACCGGGTTCCTCTCGGCCTACTTCAACACCCGCGAGATCGCGCCCCTGGTGGCCGGGCTCGCGCTGTCGGCGACGGTCGGGTGCGGGTTCACCGCGCAGATCGGCGCCATGCGGATCAACGAGGAGATCGACGCCCTCGAGGTCATGGGCGTGCCGTCGCTGCCCTTCCTGGTCACCACCCGGATCGTGGCCGGCTTCGTCGCCGTCATCCCGCTGTACGTGATCGGCCTGCTGACCAGCTACTTCGCCACCCGCACCATCACGACCACGGTGTACGGGCAGTCGGCGGGCACCTACGACCACTACTTCAACCTGTTCCTGCCACCGCAGGACGTGCTCTGGTCCTTCGTCAAGGTGCTCGTCTTCAGCGTCGTGATCATCCTGTCGCACTGCTACTACGGCTACCGGGCCGGCGGCGGCCCGGCCGGCGTGGGTCTGGCCGTGGGCCGCGCGGTGCGGTTCTCCATCGTGGCCGTGATGGTCATCGACCTGTTCCTGTCCCTGGCCATCTGGGGCTCCACGACGACGGTGAGGATCGCAGGATGAGCCGGGGGAGAGGTGCGATCGTCACGCAGCGCCTGCAGGGGCTGGCCTTCCTGGTCGTCATCCTGCTGCTGCTCGGGCTGGCCGTGGCGACCTACCAGAAGGCGTTCAGCGGGGCGGTCCGGGTCGACCTGGAGACCGACACGATCGGCAACCAGCTGCAGAGCGCCAGCGACGTCAAGATCCGCGGGGTCATCGTCGGCGAGGTCCGGTCGGTCGACGCCGGCGCCGACGGCGCGACCATCGAGCTGGCCATCCAGCCGGAGTACCTGGACCAGATCCCGGCCAACGTGGGCGCCCGGCTGCTGCCCAAGACGCTGTTCGGCGAGCGCTTCGTCTCCCTGGTGCTGCCCGACGACCCGAGCCCGGAGCGGCTGGCCGCCGGCGACGTCATCAGCCAGGACCGCAGCGAGAACGCCATCGAGCTCGAGCGGGTGATCGACGACCTGCTGCCGCTGCTGCAGGCCGTCGACCCCGGCGACCTGTCCTACACCCTGGGCGCGGTGGCCGACGCCCTGCGCGGCCGGGGTGACCGGTTGGGGGAGAACCTCGCCGACACCGGCACCTACGTCGGCCAGCTCAACACCGTGCTGCCCGAGCTGCAGTCCGACGTCTCCCTGCTGGCCGACGTCGCCGACACCTACCAGGCGGCCGCACCCGACGTGCTGGCCGTGCTGGACAACCTGTCGGTGACCGCGAGCACGGTGGTCGACCAGGCCGAGCAGCTGCGGCGCACCTTCACCGTCGTCGGGTCCTCGGCGCAGACCGCCGCGGGCTTCCTGCAGCAGAACGAGGGGTCCCTCATCCAGCTGGCCCAGGGGTCGCGCCCGGTGCTCTCCCTGTTCGCCCGGTACTCCCCGGAGTACCCGTGCCTGCTCAACGGGCTGACCCGGTTCAACCCGATGATCAGCGAGGCCTTCGGCGCCGACGGCGACCCTGCGCTGAACCTGAACCTGACCGTGACGCTCCCGCCGCGCAACCCCTACGCCCCCGGTGACCAGCCCTCCTACGACGACGTGTCCGGTCCGGACTGCCGCGGGCTCGGCGACATCGACGGGGTCATGGCAGCGGCAGCCCAGGGCGAGTACTACTGCCCGGTCCCGCCGCTGGACGGCGTGGACTCCACCGACAACCCGGTCTCGGGCAACCCCCGCTGCCTGGGCGGGAGCGGGCCGACGGACCTGCCCTTCACCGACACCCGCACCGGGCGGGACGGCTCCGCGGTGGGCACCGACCTCTCCCTGGCCTCGGCGTTCCCCACCGGGCTCACCGACGGGGGGACCAGCGGCGACAGCCTGGCCGGTTCCACGGCCGAGCTGGACTTCGTCCGCAGCCTGCTGGGCTACCAGACCGGGGTGGACCCCAGCGCGGTGTCCGACCTCGCGGCCTCCAGCCTGGCGCCGCTGCTGCGCGGGACGCAGGTGATGGTGCCGTGAGAGGGCTGACCGCACCAATTGTCAAGCTCGTCGTCTTCGCGATGGTCACCATCCTGGCCAGCTACGTGCTGCTGGCGACCATCACCAACGCCGGCTACGGCGAGCAGACGACCTACCGGGCGCAGTTCACCGACGTCGCGGGCCTGGTGGCCGGCGACGAGGTGCGCATCGCCGGGGTCCGGGTCGGCCAGGTGACCGACATCGGGCTCACCGACGACCGCGAGACGCCGATGGCCGAGATCGGCCTGGAGGTCGCCTCCGACGTCCGGCTGCCCACCTCGGTGCAGGCGACCATCCGCTACCGCAACCTGGTCGGGCAGCGGTACGTGGCGCTGACCGAGGGGGACGGCGCCGGCGGGCAGACGCTGTCGGCCGACGACGTCATCCCGGTCGCGCAGACCAAGCCCGCGCTGGACCTGACCGTGCTGTTCGGCGGGTTCCAGCCGCTGTTCCAGGCGCTGAGCCCGGACGACGTCAACCGGCTGTCCTACGAGCTGATCCAGGTCTTCCAGGGCGAGGGCGGGACCGTGCAGAGCCTGCTGGCCCACGTCGGCTCGCTGACCAACTCCCTGGCCGACAAGGACCAGGTCATCGGCAGCGTCATCGACAACCTGACCACGGTGGTGGGCACGGTGGCCGCCCGCGACCAGCAGCTGTCGGACCTGGTCGTCTCCCTGCAGCAGTTCGTCTCCGGCCTCACCGCCGACCGGGAGTCGATCTTCGACTCGCTGCAGACCATCGACGGGCTGGCCGCCACGACGTCCCAGTTCCTCACCGATGCCCGGCCGCCGCTGGCCGCCGACATCACCGCCCTCGGTGACCTGTCGACCAACCTCGCCGACACCGGCGACGTCCTGGAGAGCTTCCTGCAGCTGGCCCCGACCAAGGTGGACCTGCTCACCCGGACCGCGGTCAACGGCAGCTGGTTCAACTTCTACCTCTGCTCGGCGTCGGGCCTGGTCACCCTGCCCGTGGTCGGGCAGACCCAGCTGCCCCCCGGCGGGGCGGCCAACGGCGCGGCGGGGTGCAGCTGATGGCCCGGCAGTCCAAGCCCTTCCGCGACCGCAACCCGGTCACCATCGGCGCGATCAGCCTCACCGTCATCGCGGTGCTGGTGCTGCTGGCCTTCAACGCCCAGTCGCTGCCCCTGATCGGCGGCGGCACCGTCTACTCGGCCCAGTTCAGCGAGGCCGCGGGCCTGCGCGCCGACGACCCGGTGCGGGTGGCCGGGGTCAAGGTCGGCCAGGTGGAGAGCCTGTCCCTGGAGGACGGCGCCGTCACCGTCGAGTTCCGGGTGCGGGACGCCTTCGTGGGTGACCAGAGCGAGGCCGCGATCAAGATCGAGACGGTGCTGGGCGCCAAGTACCTGGCGCTGGTGCCGCGCGGTGAGGCCGCGCTGGACCCCGACGACCGGATCCCGCTGGAGCGCACCGCGTCGCCCTACGACGTCGTGCAGGCCTTCAACGGGCTGGCCCAGACCATCGACGACGTGGACACCGGCCAGCTGGCGCAGTCCTTCGAGGTGCTCAGCGAGACCTTCGCCGACACCCCCGACGAGGTGCGCACCTCGCTGGACGGGTTGTCCCGGCTGTCGGACACCATCGCCAGCCGCGACGCCCAGCTGCAGCAGCTGCTGACCGCCACCCGGGACGTGACCCAGGTGCTCGCCGACCGCAACGGCGAGTTCACCCAGCTGATCCTGGACTCCAACACCCTGCTCACCGAGGTGCAGGAACGGCGCCAGCTGATCGACTCGATCCTCACCACGACCCAGACGCTGTCCACCCAGCTGTCCGGGCTGGTGCAGGACAACACGGCCGCGCTGACCCCGGCGCTGGCGCAGCTGTCCACCGTGACCGACATCCTCGAGCGCAACCGGCAGAACCTGGGGGACACGGTGGCCAACCTGGCGCCCTTCGTCACCGTCTTCACCAACACCCTCGGCAACGGCCGCTGGTTCGACAGCTTCGTGGACAACCTGATCCCCGGGGTCGTCGGCGGCGTGCTCTGCGGGACGGTGGCCGGCGGCTCCGGCGGCCTGCTGGGGTGCTCGCCGTGACCGCCCGCCTCCAGCGCTTCGTCGCGCTGGCCGCCGCGGTCGTGCTGGTCGGCGCGCTGGGCTGGGCCGTGCTGCGGCCGGCCGGCCAGATCCGGGTCACCGCGTGGTTCGGCCAGACGGTCGGGCTCTACACCGGCTCCGACGTCCGGGTGCTGGGCATCGACGTCGGCGAGATCACCGACGTCGTCCCGATGGGCGACCGGGTGCGGGTGGACATGCTGGTCGACGAGCAGTACGCCATCCCGGCCGACGCCGACGCCGTCATCCTCGCGCCGTCCCTGGTGGCCGACCGGTACGTGCAGTTCGCCCCGGTCTACTCCGGCGGCGAGCGGATGGCCGACGGCGCCGAGGTCCCGCTCGAGCGCACCGCCACCCCCGTGGAGCTCGACCAGGTCTACGGCGCGCTGGACGACCTGTCGGTCGCGCTGGGCCCGACCGGGGCCAATGCCGACGGTGCGCTGTCGGACCTCGTGGACGTCGGCGCGGCGAACCTGGACGGCAACGGGCAGGCGCTGAACACCACGCTGACCGGCTTCTCCCAGGCCGTCCGCACGCTGGCCGAGAACCGGGACGACCTGTTCGGGTCGCTGGACAACCTGCAGACCTTCACCACCGCGCTGGCCACGATCGACAGCCAGGTCGGCCAGTTCAACACCAACCTGGCCGCGGTGGCCGAGCAGCTCGCCGGCGAGCGGGAGGACCTCGCGTCGGCGATCTCGCTGCTGTCCTCCGCGCTGGGCCAGGTGGCCACCTTCGTGCAGCAGAACACGGCGCTGCTGACCACCAACGTCGACCGGCTCTCGGCGGTCACGCTCACGCTGGTCCAGCAGCGGCAGGCCCTCGCCCAGGTGCTCGACGTCGCCCCGGCGGCGATCGGCAACCTCGCGCACGCCTACAACCCCGACTACGGGACGCTGGACACCCGGGACAACTCCCTGGGCAGCCAGAACGCCGACGTGGTGGTCTGCCAGCTGTTGGGCCAGGCCGGCCGCCTGCAGCTGGCCGGGGTCAACCTCAACGACGTGGCGACCCTGCTCGGCCTGCCGCCGATCGACCAGGTCTGCGCGCGGCTGCTGTCCGGCGACGCGAACGCCGACGCCACGCTGGACGACCTCAACGGCAACGGCATCCCGGACCTGCAGGAGCTGCTGACCGCGATCTTCTCGCCCTCGACCGGCCTGCCCGGCGGCGGTTCGCTGCCCGGCCTGCCGCAGATCCCGATCCCGGGAGCGACCTCGTGACCTCCTCCACCCGGCGCGCCGCCGCCCTGGTGTCGGCCGCCGTCCTGCTGTCGGGCTGCGGCTTCCGCGGTGCCTACTCCTTCGACCTCCCCGGCGGCGCCGACACCGGCGACGACCCGTACAGCGTGCAGATCCAGTTCGCCGACGTGCTCGACCTGGTGCCGCAGTCCGCCGTCCGGGTGTCCGACGTGCCGGTGGGCAAGGTGACCGACGTCGAGCTCGGCGACGACTGGACCGCGGTGGTCACCGTCGAGGTGGACGGGGACGTCGACCTCCCGGCCAACGCCGTGGCGATGATCCAGCAGAGCTCGCTGCTGGGGGAGAAGTACGTGGAGCTCGCCGCCCCCGGCGGGGACGAGGCGCCCACCGGCGAGCTCGGCGACGGCTCGCTGATCACCCTGGACCGGACGAACCGCAACGTCGAGGTCGAGGAGGTCCTGGGCGCCCTGTCGCTGGTGCTCAACGGCGGCGGCCTGACCCAGCTGCAGACCATCACCTCCGAGCTGGGCCAGGCGCTGGAGGGCCGCGAGGACGCCGTCCGCAACACCCTGGACCAGCTCGACACCTTCGTGGCCGGGCTCGACGTCCAGCGCGAGGAGATCAACCGGGCCCTGGACAGCGTGAACGCCCTGGCCGCCACCCTGGCGGCGAACACCGGCACGCTCACCACCGCGCTGGACACCATCGGGCCCGGGCTCAGCGTGCTGGAGGACCAGCGCGGGCTGCTGGTCTCCATGCTGCAGTCCCTCGCCCAGCTCGGTGACGTGGGCACCCGCGTGATCAACGAGACCGGGGCCGACACGGTGGCCAACCTGCAGGACCTGCAGCCCATCCTCAGCCAGCTCGCCGCGGCCGGTCCCGACCTCGCCGGGTCGTTGGACCTGCTGCTCACCTACCCGTTCCCGGCCAGCTCGCTGAGCTCGCTGCAGTACCGGACCGACCAGCGCACCGGGGGCTACGCCCTGTTCACCAACCTCACGGCCGACCTGAACCTCGACCTCCGCGAGCTGTTCTGCCGCTACGTGGTGGACCAGACCACCGGCGCCCTGGTGCTCCTGGACCCGGCCCAGCTGGCCGGCGGGGCGTGCGGTGCGGCCGGGAGCCCCGGCGGCGCCCAGCCCGCCCCCACGGGCACCTCCGGCGGCACCTCGTCGGGCTCCTCGGCCTTCACCCTGCCCACGCTGCCCGACCTGACCGCCCTGACGGACCTGGTGCCCAGCACCACGAGCGGCAGCAGCCTGCTCGGCCTCCCGGCCATCCCGGGCCTGACGACGGGGGCGACGCAGTGATCACCCGGACCACCCGACTCCAGCTGCTGGCGTTCGCGCTGGTGGCGCTGCTGGGCATGAGCTTCGTCGGCTTCCGCTACGTCGGCCTGGACCGCCTGCTGTTCGGCGGCGGCTACCAGGTCGCCGCGGAGTTCACCGACTCCGGCGGCATCTTCGTCAACGCCGAGGTGACCTACCGGGGCGTGGCCGTCGGCCGGGTCAGCGACATGCGGCTCACCGACGACGGGGTCGAGGTCGAGCTGACCATCGACCGCGACGCCCCGGAGATCCCGGCCGACGCGGCGGTCGCGGTGGCCAACCGCAGCGCGGTGGGGGAGCAGTACGTCGACCTGCGACCGGCCAGCGACGACGCCCCGTACCTGGGCGACGGCTCGGTCATCCCGGTGGACCGCACGTCGATCCCGATCCCGGTCGAGCAGCTGCTGCAGGACGTGGACAGCCTGGTCGGGTCGATCGACCTGGACAACCTGCGCACGGTGGTCGACGAGCTGGGCGTGGCCTTCGACGGCTCCGGCGACGACCTGTCCCGGCTGATCGACAACGGCAACCTGCTGCTGACCCGGGCCGAGCAGTCCCTGCCGCAGACGCTGCAGCTGATCACCGACGGGCAGACGGTCCTGCAGACCCAGGCCGACTCGCGCAGCGCGATCGCCGACTGGGCGGCGAACCTGCGGCTGCTGTCGGACACCCTGGTCAGCAGCGACGCCGACCTGCGCAGCCTGGTGGTCAACGCCCCCGACGCCGGTGCTGCCCTGCAGCAGCTGGTCACCGACGCCGGCCCCGGCCTCAGCTCGCTCATCCGCAACGTCGACGTGCTCAACGACGTCACCACCCCGCGGCTGGACGGCGTCGAGCAGCTCCTGGTCACCTACCCCGAGGTCGTCACCGGCGGGTTCAGCGTCGTCCGCCGCGACGCCGACGGCATGATGCGCGCCCACTTCGGCTTCGTGCTGAACTCCGGCGACCCGCAGCCGTGCACCACCGGGTACGTCTCCACCGGCTCCACCACCTCGCCCGAGGCGGTGGCCGGCCTGGACACCTCCGCGGTGCGCTGCGACGTCGTGGGCGGGGTCGACCCCGACCCGTCCGACGGGGTCGACGAGAGCGGGTCCAGCATCCGCGGCGAGCAGAACATCGGCGGGTCCGGCGGCGTCGGGTCCCCGGGCCCGCAGAGCGGGGCGACCGGCGGGGGCACGGCGGTGTCCGGTCTGCTGGACAGCCTGCTCGGCGGGCTGCTCAGCGCGTCCCCGTTCGCCACCACCGCCGGCTGACCCCTCCGGGGCAGCCGCCCCGCGGCCGGGCGGCCCTGCCAGCCCGGCCCGCTACCGTGACCTGCCCCCGACCGGCCCCACCACCCCAGCACCGACCGAGAGGAGCGCCCCGTGACCGACGACACCCGGGTGGGCGCCCGCGCGCCCGAACCGGCCGAGCCGGGGACGACCGACACCGAGGCGACCGACCCGAGCACGACCGCCCCGAGCACGACCGACGCGAGCACGACCGACGCCGTCGAGGAGCCCGAGGCGTCCGGGGACGCCGCGGACACCCCGGCCCCCGGTGGCCGCCGCGCACGGCGGGACGCCCGCCGTGCGGCGTCCGAGGACACCGAGGACACCGCCGCCGGGGACACCGCCGCCGCCGACGACGAGCAGCCGGCGCGCGGACGGCGGGGGGCGACCCTCCCGCTGGTGCCCGTGCTGGCCGCCCTGCTCGTCCTGCTGCTGGCCGGGACCGGCTTCCTGTGGTTCACCCGGCCGGGCACGTCGGCGGTGGCCACCGCCGACTACGTCGACGCCCTGCAGGCCGCCCGCGCCGGCATCGTGGACGTGGCCTCCTTCGACTACCTGACCCTGGACGACGACATCTCCCAGATCCAGGCGGTGACCACCGGCGACCTGGCGACCGACTCCGTCGACCAGCTCAACAGCCGCCGGCAGGACATCACCGACTCCCAGGCCGTGGTGAACACCGAGGTCGTCGGCGCCGCGGTCGGCGCGGCCGACGACGCCAGCGCGACGGTGTTCATGGTCATCCAGTCCACCCAGACCACGGGTGCCTCCCAGCAGGCCCAGGTGCAGCGCTACCGCATCGAGGTCGACCTGACCAAGGACGGCGACCGCTGGTTGCTGTCCGGGATCTCCGGACGGTGACCCCGCGATGACCGACACCCCCGACGTGGACCCGGCCGGCGACGGCGCCCGCCCGCGCCCCCGGCCCACCCCGCGTCCCCGCACCGGTGCCGCCCGGCCGTCCCCCCGTCCGCGGGTGGCCGGCAGCCGGCGCGCCGACGACGACGTCGACCAGCCCGCGTCCCCGGCCGAGGAGGCCCCGCGCCGGCCCGCCCCCGCCCCGCGCACCCGGACGGCGACCCCCGCGCCGCTGCCCAGGAACAAGCCGCGGCCGGCCGCGACCGTCCCGGCCAAGGCCAGGACCGAGGACTCTCGGAAGCCCGGCCGCGCCGCCCCCCGCCGCGGTCGCACCCTCGCCCTGGTCCTCGCCCTGCTGTGCGTGCTCACCGCCGCGGGTGGGGGCTGGCTGCTGTACCAGCGCCAGCACCCGACGTCGGTGGACCCGGCGATCTTCGCCGCGGCCCGCAGCGGGGTCGAGGACGTCTACGCCTACGACTACCAGGACTCCGACGGCAGCGTGCAGCGCAAGCTCGACGCCCTCACCGGCGACCTGCGCGACCAGTACGAGTCCGACCTGTCCTCGGGCGGGATCATCGACACCTACGAGCAGGTGTCGGCGACCACGAGCTACGACGTCCTCGAGGTCGGCCTGCAGCAGGTGAACGAGTCCCAGGACCAGGCGACCCTGGTGGTCTTCGGCCAGTACGTCGTGCAGTCGGTGAACTCCGGCACCCAGGCCGCGCCGGCCGGGTCGGAGTGCACGGTCACCGACGACGGCGCCCAGTCCTGCACGCAGACCGTCCGGGTGACGATGCTGCAGGTCGACGGCGACTGGAAGATCAGCGAGCTCACCCTGCTGACCTCGAGCTGAAGCGCGCGCCGGGTCGTCGTCGGCGTGGCCGGTTCCGCCGGGCGCGCGCCGCTGGCATCATCCCCGGGGACCACCCACCCCCGGGGATGACATCGGCCCGGATGAGGGGTAGGGTCTCCTGTTGCGCTGCCCTCTGACTGCCAACCCGCCGAGCCGGGTCACCAGAGGTGCTCCGGAACACGACGGGGACACCTCGCGCTGACCAGGTCGAACGGGTGCTCCGTGGCCGTCGGGTGCCAGCGCCGACACCGCCGACGACGACCCGCACCGACCGCCCGCACGTCGTGAGGTCCTTGGAAGGACGCATCTTGGCAGGCTCCAGCCCCACCAGCACGGACACCACCAGCACCGATCAGATCATCCCGGACGACCCCCAGAACAGCGCGCACACCGCCGGCACCGCCGCGCAGAAGATCCCGGGCGCGCCGCTGCGCGTCTCCTTCGCGAAGATCCACGAGCCCCTCGAGGTCCCCGACCTCCTGGCGCTGCAGACGGCCTCCTTCGACTGGCTGGTCGGCAGCCCGGAGTGGAAGGCGACGCTTACCCCCGAGGAGCAGGAGACCGCCGTCGGCGGTCTGGCCGACATCCTCGAGGAGATCTCCCCGATCGAGGACTTCAGCGGTTCGATGTCGCTGTCCTTCTCCAACCCGCGCTTCGAGGACGTCAAGGCGTCCCTCGAGGAGTGCAAGGACAAGGACATGACGTACGCGGCCCCGCTGTTCGTCACCGCGGAGTTCATGAACAACACCACCGGCGAGATCAAGAGCCAGACGGTGTTCATGGGCGACTTCCCGATCATGACGAACAAGGGCACCTTCGTCATCAACGGGACCGAGCGCGTCGTGGTCTCCCAGCTGGTCCGCTCCCCGGGCGTCTACTTCGACAAGACCCTGGACAAGACCAGCGACAAGGACGTCTTCTCCGCCAAGGTCATCCCCAGCCGGGGTGCGTGGCTGGAGTTCGACGTCGACAAGCGCGACACCGTCGGCGTCCGCATCGACCGCAAGCGCCGCCAGCCGGTCTCCGTGCTGCTCAAGGCGCTGGGCTGGACCGAGGACCGCATCCGCGAGCACTTCCAGTGGTCGCCCACGATGCTGGCCACCCTCGAGAAGGACCACATCGCCGGCCAGGACGAGGCGCTGCTGGACATCTACCGCAAGCTGCGTCCGGGCGAGCCGCCGACGCGCGAGTCGGCCCAGGCGCTGCTGGAGAACCTGTTCTTCAACCCCAAGCGCTACGACCTGGCCCGCGTCGGTCGGTACAAGGTCAACAAGAAGCTCGGCGTGGGCGTGCCCCAGCCGACGCAGACGCTGACCGAGGACGACATCGTCGCCACCATCGAGTACGTGGTGAAGCTGCACGCCGGCGAGCCCGACCACGGCGTCGACGACATCGACCACTTCGGCAACCGGCGCCTGCGCACGGTGGGTGAGCTGATCCAGAACCAGATCCGGGTCGGCCTGTCCCGCATGGAGCGCGTGGTCCGCGAGCGGATGACGACCCAGGACGTCGAGGCGATCACGCCGCAGACCCTGATCAACATCCGGCCGGTCGTCGCCTCCATCAAGGAGTTCTTCGGCACCAGCCAGCTGTCGCAGTTCATGGACCAGACCAACCCGCTCGCGGGCCTGACCCACAAGCGCCGCCTGTCGGCGCTGGGCCCGGGTGGTCTGTCCCGTGAGCGCGCCGGCATGGAGGTGCGCGACGTGCACCCCAGCCACTACGGCCGCATGTGCCCGATCGAGACCCCGGAGGGCCCGAACATCGGCCTGATCGGGTCGCTGTCCTCCTTCGGGCGGGTCAACGCGTTCGGCTTCATCGAGACCCCGTACCGCAAGGTCGAGGGCGGTCTGGTCACCACCAAGATCGACTACCTCACCGCGGACGAGGAGGACCGGTTCGTCGTCGCCCAGGCCAACTCGCTGCTCGACGGCGACCGGCTCACCGAGGAGCGCGTCCTGGTGCGCACCAAGGGCGGCGAGGTCGACTACGTCGCCCCCGAGAACGTCGACTACATGGACGTGTCGCCGCGGCAGATGACCTCGGTCGCCACCGCGATGATCCCGTTCCTGGAGCACGACGACGCCAACCGCGCGCTCATGGGCGCCAACATGCAGCGCCAGGCCGTCCCGCTGCTGCGCAGCGAGGCGCCGCTGGTCGGCACCGGCATGGAGCTGCGTGCCGCCGTCGACGCCGGTGACGTCGTCACCGCGGAGAAGGCCGGTGTGGTCGAGGACTCCACCGCCGACTACGTGACCGTCATGGCCGACGACGGGACCCGGCAGACCTACCGGCTGCTGAAGTTCCGCCGCTCGAACCAGGGGACGTCGATCAACCAGTCCCCGGTCGTCGAGGAGGGCCAGCGGGTCGAGGTCGGCCAGGTCATCGCCGACGGTCCGTGCACCGACCAGGGCGAGATGGCGCTGGGCAAGAACCTGCTCGTCGCCTTCATGCCGTGGGAGGGCCACAACTACGAGGACGCGATCATCCTGTCGCAGCGCCTCGTGCAGGACGACGTCCTGTCCTCGATCCACATCGAGGAGTTCGAGGTCGACGCCCGCGACACCAAGCTGGGCGCCGAGGAGATCACCCGGGACATCCCCAACGTCTCCGAGGAGGTCCTCGCCGACCTCGACGAGCGCGGGATCATCCGGATCGGTGCCGAGGTCGTCCCCGGCGACATCCTCGTCGGCAAGGTCACGCCCAAGGGCGAGACCGAGCTGACCCCCGAGGAGCGCCTGCTGCGGGCCATCTTCGGCGAGAAGGCCCGCGAGGTGCGCGACACCAGCCTCAAGGTCAAGCACGGTGAGTCCGGGAAGGTCATCGGCGTCCGCGTGTTCTCCCGCGAGGACGGCGACGAGCTCCCCGCCGGCGTGAACGAGCTCATCCGGGTCTACGTCGCCCAGATGCGCAAGATCTCCGACGGCGACAAGCTCGCCGGCCGGCACGGGAACAAGGGCGTCATCTCCAAGATCCTCCCGCAGGAGGACATGCCCTTCCTCGAGGACGGCACCCCGGTCGACATCGTGCTCAACCCGCTGGGCGTGCCCGGCCGGATGAACGTCGGCCAGGTCCTGGAGACCCACCTCGGGTGGGTCGCCAAGACGGGCTGGCAGGTCGAGGGCGACCCGGAGTGGGCCAAGAAGCTCCCCGCCGGCGCCCGCGGTGCCGCTCCCGGCACCCGGACCGCGACCCCGGTGTTCGACGGCGCCCGCGAGGAGGAGATCGTCGGCCTGCTGGGCTCGACGACGCTCACCCGCGACGGCGAGCGCCTGGTCAAGGAGACCGGCAAGGCCCGGCTGTTCGACGGTCGTTCCGGGGAGCCCTTCCCCGAGCCGATCTCGGTGGGCTACGTCTACATCCTGAAGCTGCTGCACCTGGTCGACGACAAGATCCACGCCCGCTCGACCGGTCCGTACTCGATGATCACCCAGCAGCCGCTGGGTGGTAAGGCGCAGTTCGGTGGTCAGCGGTTCGGCGAGATGGAGTGCTGGGCCATGCAGGCCTACGGCGCTGCCTACGCGCTGCAGGAGCTGCTGACGATCAAGTCCGACGACATCCTCGGCCGCGTGAAGGTCTACGAGGCCATCGTCAAGGGCGAGAACATCCCCGAGCCGGGCATCCCCGAGTCGTTCAAGGTGCTGCTCAAGGAGCTGCAGTCGCTGTGCCTCAACGTCGAGGTGCTCTCCGGCGACGGGCAGGCCATCGAGCTGCGCGACACCGACGACGAGGTCTTCCGGGCCGCGGAGGAGCTGGGCATCGACCTCAGCCGCCGCGAGCCGTCGTCCGTCGAGGACGTCTGATCGACCGCCGGCCGGCCCGTGACCAGCGGGCCGGCCGGCCACCCCTCGTGACTCAAGAAACGAAGAACTAGCCCCGGAAAGGGGTAATCAGTTGCTCGACGTCAACTTCTTCGACGAACTGCGCATCGGCCTCGCCAGCGGTGACGACATCCGCCAGTGGTCCCACGGCGAGGTGAAGAAGCCCGAGACCATCAACTACCGGACCCTGCGTCCGGAGAAGGATGGCCTCTTCTGCGAGAAGATCTTCGGTCCCACCCGGGACTGGGAGTGCTACTGCGGCAAGTACAAGCGGGTCCGGTTCAAGGGCATCATCTGCGAGCGCTGCGGCGTCGAGGTGACCCGGGCCAAGGTCCGTCGTGAGCGCATGGGGCACATCGAGCTCGCCGCCCCGGTGACCCACATCTGGTTCTTCAAGGGTGTGCCGTCCCGGCTGGGCTACCTGCTCGACCTGGCGCCCAAGGACCTCGAGAAGATCATCTACTTCGCGGCCTACCTGATCACCAACGTCGACGACGAGGCGCGCCACCGCGATCTCCCGACGATCGAGGCCGAGATCAGCGCCGAGAAGCACAACCTGGAGAGCCGCCGGGACGCCGACGTGGAGGGTCGCCAGCAGAAGCTGGAGGCCGACCTCGCCGAGCTCGAGGCCGAGGGCGCCAAGTCCGACGTGCGCCGCAAGGTGCGCGAGGGCGGCGAGCGCGAGATGCGCCAGATGCGCGACCGCTCGCAGCGGGAGATCGACCGTCTCGACGAGGTCATGGACACCTTCCGCAAGCTCGACGTCAAGCAGCTCATCGCCGACGAGGGCCTCTACCGCGAGCTGCGCGACCGCTTCGGGGAGTACTTCGAGGGCGGCATGGGTGCCGCGGCGCTGCAGAAGCTGCTCGCCGAGTTCGACCTCGACGCCGAGTCCGTCTCGCTGCGCGACACCATCCGCAACGGCAAGGGCCAGCGCAAGCTGCGCGCGCTCAAGCGGCTCAAGGTCGTCGCGGCGTTCCAGCAGACCCGCAACTCGCCCATGGGCATGGTCCTGGACGCCGTCCCGGTGATCCCGCCGGACCTGCGCCCGATGGTCCAGCTCGACGGTGGCCGGTTCGCCACGTCGGACATGAACGACCTGTACCGCCGCGTGATCAACCGGAACAACCGGCTCAAGCGCCTGCTCGACCTGGGCGCCCCGGAGATCATCGTCAACAACGAGAAGCGGATGCTCCAGGAGTCCGTGGACGCGCTGTTCGACAACGGTCGCCGTGGCCGTCCGGTCACCGGCCCGGGCAACCGGCCCCTGAAGTCCCTGAGCGACCTGCTCAAGGGCAAGCAGGGCCGGTTCCGCCAGAACCTGCTGGGCAAGCGCGTCGACTACTCCGGCCGTTCGGTCATCGTCGTCGGCCCGCAGCTCAAGCTGCACCAGTGCGGTCTGCCCAAGCAGATGGCCCTGGAGCTGTTCAAGCCCTTCGTGATGAAGCGGCTCGTGGACCTCAACCACGCCCAGAACATCAAGTCCGCCAAGCGGATGGTCGAGCGTGCGCGCCCGGTCGTGTGGGACGTGCTGGAGGAGGTCATCACCGAGCACCCGGTGCTGCTCAACCGGGCACCCACGCTGCACCGCCTGGGCATCCAGGCCTTCGAGCCCCAGCTGGTCGAGGGCAAGGCCATCCAGATCCACCCGCTCGTGTGCACCGCGTTCAACGCGGACTTCGACGGTGACCAGATGGCGGTGCACCTGCCGCTGTCGGCCGAGGCGCAGGCCGAGGCCCGGATCCTGATGCTGAGCTCGAACAACATCCTGAGCCCGGCCGACGGTCGTCCGATCACCGCGCCGACCCAGGACATGGTGCTGGGCATCTACCACCTCACGACGCTCAAGGCCGCGGCCGACGAGCGCGGTGCCGACGAGCTGCCCAAGGCTTACGGGTCCGCCTCGGAGGCCGTCATGGCCTACGACCGGGGTGCCATCGGCATCCAGGAGCGCGTGCTCATCCGCCTCGACGAGGTCTTCGGCGTCGACAACGGCCCGAAGAACGACGCGTGGGAGGCCCCCGAGGGCTGGGAGCCGGGCGGGCCGGCGATCGTCAGCACGTCGCTGGGTCGGGTCCTGTTCAACGAGGCCCTGCCCGAGGACTACCGCTTCGTCAACTACCAGGTGCCGAAGAAGGAGCTCGGGGCGATCGTCAACGACCTCGCCGAGCGCTACGCCAAGGTGCAGGTGGCCGCGACCCTGGACGCCCTGAAGGCGGCCGGGTTCCACTGGGCCACCCGCGCGGGCATCACGATCGCCATCGACGACGTCGTGACCCCGCCGGCCAAGGCCGCGATCCTGGAGCGCCACGAGGACGAGGCCCGCAAGATCGAGAAGCAGTACGAGCGCGGCGTCATCACCGACTCCGAGCGTCGTGCCGAGCTCATCGAGATCTGGACCCGCGCGCGGGCCGAGGTCAGCCAGGCGATGGTGGACAACTTCCCCACCACGAACCCGGTGTGGGTCATGGTCAACTCGGGCGCCCGAGGCAACATGATGCAGATCAGCCAGATCGCCGGCATGCGTGGTCTGGTCGCCAACCCCAAGGGCGAGATCATCCCGCGGCCGATCAAGGCGAACTTCCGCGAGGGTCTGTCCGTGCTGGAGTACTTCATCTCCACGCACGGCGCCCGCAAGGGCCTGGCCGACACCGCGCTGCGCACCGCCGACTCCGGGTACCTCACCCGTCGTCTGGTGGACGTGTCGCAGGACGTCATCATCCGCGAGGAGGACTGCGGCACCGAGCGCGGTGTCCTGATGCCGATCGGCACCGTCCTCGACGGCAAGGTCACCCGCGACGCGCACGTCGAGACCGGCGTGTACGCCCGGGCCCTGGCCGCCGACGTCGAGGCCTCGGACGGGACGGTGCTGGCCACGGCCGGTGCCGACCTGGGCGACGTCCTCATCGCCGAGCTGGTCGACGCCGGCATCAGCGAGGTCAAGGTGCGCTGCGTGCTCACCTGCGAGTCCCTGCTGGGCACCTGCGCCACCTGCTACGGCCGGTCGCTGGCGACCGGCAAGCTCGTGGACGTCGGCGAGGCGGTCGGCATCATCGCCGCCCAGTCGATCGGCGAGCCCGGCACGCAGCTGACGATGCGCACCTTCCACACCGGTGGTGTGGCCGGTGACGACATCACCCACGGCCTGCCGCGCATCGTGGAGCTCTTCGAGGCGCGCGTCCCCAAGGGCAAGGCCCCCATCGCCGAGGTGGCGGGCACCGTGTCGATCGACGACGGCGAGCAGTTCCGCAAGCTCACCATCGCCCCCGACGACGGGTCCGAGGACGTCGTGTACGAGAAGCTGTCGCGCCGGTCGCGGCTGCGCGTCGAGGACGGCGGCCACGTCGACGTCGGCGAGCAGCTCACCGAGGGTGCTGTCGACCCGCACGAGGTGCTGCGGATCATGGGCCCGCGCGAGGTGCAGCTGCACCTCGTCCGCGAGGTCCAGGAGGTCTACCGCAGCCAGGGCGTGTCGATCCACGACAAGCACATCGAGGTGATCATCCGCCAGATGCTGAAGCGGGTGACCATCATCGACTCGGGCGCGACCGACTTCCTGCCCGGTGCGCTGATCGAGCGGACCATCTTCGAGACGGAGAACCGTCGGGTGGTGTCCGAGGGCGGCGAGCCGGCCTCGGCCCGTCCGGTCCTCATGGGGATCACGAAGGCGTCCCTGGCGACGGAGTCGTGGCTGTCCGCGGCCTCGTTCCAGGAGACGACCAAGGTGCTCACCGACGCCGCGATCCAGGGCAAGAGCGACAGCCTGCGCGGTCTGAAGGAGAACGTGATCATCGGCAAGCTGATCCCGGCCGGCACCGGGATCAGCCGCTACCGCAACATCACGGTCGAGCCCACCGAGGAGGCCCGCGCCGCGGTCTACACGATGGCCGGCTACGACGACGGGCAGTACTACAGCCCCGACGTGTTCGGTTCGGGCAGCGGCGAGGCCGTCCGCCTGGAGGAGTACGACTGGCGGAGCTGATCCGCCGACGCAGAGGCCCCGCAGACCTGATGGTCTGCGGGGCCTCTCGCGTTCGCGGGGTGCCTAGCGGGCGATGCGGGCCAACGTCTCGATGGTGCGACGTCGGCCGGCCGGGGTGTCGTCGAGCGGCTGGGCGGTGAGCACGGTGACCCCGGCCTCCGCGAAGGCGGCCACCCGCTCGGCCACCCACGACTCCGGCCCGATCAGCGACGTCTGCCGGACGAGCTCGTCGGGCACCGCGGCGGCCGCCTCCTCCTTGCGGCCGGCGAGGTAGAGGTCCTGGATGGTGGCGGCCTCCTCGGCGAAGCCGTACCGGACGGCGAGGTCGTTGTAGAAGTTCTTCCCCTTCGCGCCCATCCCGCCCACGTACAGGGCGACGCCGTGCTTGACGAACTCCAGCAGTCCCTCGACGTCGTCGCCGATGGCGACCGGGACACCGGCCACGACGCCGAGCTCGCCGAGGGCGGGGTCGCGCTGCGCCTTGCCGGCGTCCAGCGAGGCGCCCCACACGTCATGTGCCTTCTCCGGGTGGAAGAAGATGGGTTCCCAGTACTCGGCCACCTCCGCGGCCAGCTGGACGTTCTTGGGGCCGATGGCGGCCAGCAGCACCGGGATGCGCTCCCGGACCGGGGTGTTGATGAGCTTGAGCGGCTTGCCCAGACCGGTGCCCTGGTCGGCGGGCAGCGGGATCGTGTACTTCGGCCCGGCGTGCTCGAGCCGCTCCCGGCGCCACACCGACCGGCAGATCTCCACCACCTCGCGGGTGCGGGCCAGCGGGGCGTCGTAGGGCACGCCGTGCCAGCCCTCCACGACCTGGGGACCGGACGCGCCCAGGCCGAGGGTGAACCGCCCGTCGGAGACCAAGTCCAGGCCGGCGGCCGTCATGGCGGTGAGCGCCGGGGTGCGGCTGTAGATCGGCAGGATGCCGCTCATCAGCTCGACCCGGTCGGTGACCGCGGCGAGGTAGCCGAGCTGGCTCACCGCGTCGAACGTGTAGACCTCCGCGACCATCGCCACGTCGAGGCCGACCTGCTCGAGGTCGACGATCTCCTGGGCGGTCTGCCGGAAGTCACCGGAGTAGCTGGTCTGGATGCCGATGCGCACGCGGGTCCTCCTCGTCGGCGGGGCGTCCTCGTCGACGCCGTCCGTACCGGCAGCGTGGCACGGAGGTGCCGCTCGGGTCAGGTGGCCGGCAGCGCGCGGACCGTGCCTATCACCCGGGTGACCACGGCGACGCCGTCGACGGTGCCGGGCACCCGGGCACCGGCGGCCGCCTCGGCCAGGTCGACCCGCAGCACGTAGTCGGCGTCCTGCCTGGCCAGCCCGACCCCGGCGATCCCGGGTGCACCGGCGAGCCGGGCGGTCAGCACCGCCTTGGCGGCGCGGGCGGTGGGTCGGTCGGTCATCCACCCATGGTGGACCCGCTCCCGTCCCCGGTCCAGGCCCACCGACCCGTCAGGCCCCGGACACCCAGGTCAACCCGAGCACCCGCAGCACCGTGGCGAGCG
Source organism: Klenkia terrae (assembly GCF_037083865.1). Classification (NCBI taxonomy): domain Bacteria; kingdom Bacillati; phylum Actinomycetota; class Actinomycetes; order Geodermatophilales; family Geodermatophilaceae; genus Klenkia; species Klenkia terrae. Next base: position 95,631 of record NZ_JBAPLV010000013.1, read on the forward strand.
GGTTGGCGAACGTGACGCCGCCCCCGTTGCTGCCGCCCTGGGTGGACCCGGCGAACAGCAGGCCCAGCGGCGCACGGTCGCTGCTGCGCCAGATCACCGAGCCCGAGTCGCCCCCGTCGCTGAAGGACCCGTCGACGCCCTCGATCTCGAGCTGGTCGTCGAAGGTGTGCACCACGTCGGCGTCGTACTGCACGCCGACGCCGTCCACCTCGACGGCGGTGATCCGGCCCCGGGTGTGGCCGGTGGTGCGCCCGACCTTCTCCACCGCCTCGTCCGGGTCGACGTCCTCGGCGGCGAGCACGTCGGCCAGGAGGGCCCCGCCCGGGTAGCCGGCCGGGTCGGCGTCCACGCCCTCGTCGAGGGCGGCCACCGCGGCGTCGACCAGGTTGCCGGTGGCCACGAAGCGCTCGAAGGCGGTCAGCGTGCCGACCCGGTCGGCGTCGGTGCCGCCGTCCGCGGGGCCGGGCTGCAGCACCGGGTCGCCCTCGGCGGCCGCGTCGCTCGCGGCCAGCACGTGGTTGTTGGACAGCACCAGCAGCCCGGCGGTGCCCGACCGCCGGACGAAACCGCCCAGCGTCCCGGCGGTGACGGTCGGGTGGGCGACCGACAGGCCGGGCACCAGCGGGCGGGTGCGCCGCTGGAGCTCCTCGGGGGTGGGGGAGCGCTGCGGGCGGACCGGCCCGATGACCCGGACGTCGACCTCGGCGCGGGCGGCGTCGTCCAGGCCGTCGAGGACCAGCCGGACGTCGGCCTCGGCGAGCAGCCGGACCGCCAGGTGCACCTGGTCCGGGCCGACCGGTGCGAGGCCCAGGGCGACCCCGCTCCAGGACCCCGGTGCGTCGCTGGCCACCACCGTCCCGGGCGGCGCCTCCGACAGCCGGCGGGACAGCGCGGCCTTGAGCTCGCGGGCGGTGTCGACGCGCACGGTGGCCTCCGGGGTGGGTGATCTGCCTGTGACGGTTCGGCTCCCGACCGTAGGCGCGGGGTCCGACAACGAGGAAGCTCCGGGTGTCGGCGGCTGACAGGACGGCGGCCGGCGGGTAGCGTCGCCTGCGGTTCGATCCCGGCCGGCCGGAGCCCGGGGGTGCACACCCCCTCGCGACGGCCGGGCCCGCACGCCTCGTCCACCCCGGCCCCGGTCGGCGGACCCGGCAGCGGCGCCCGCACTGGCGTGACGGACCCGGCTTTGACCGGGTTCCACCGCCCGGGTATCGTGGTCAGCCGTGCCCAGGTTCACCTGGGCCTGCTCCCGCTCGCGGCGCACCTGGGTGCCCGGTCGATCCTCGGATCGCCTGGATGCCAGGGGGTCCCGCCCCGGCTCCGGTCGGGGCCAGGGGATCGTGCACCAGGCGCGAGGGGCGAAGGAGTCCGACTCACCAGCAGCCCGGATCCCGGCAAAGGCGACACGCCCGAGCGCGGGGGCCGGACGACGGGTGCGGGTAGGGCCAGGAGCAGGACCGGAGCACCGCTCCGGACCACCCCAGCACGACGAGCAACGCACTCATCCAGAGCACGACCCAGCGCAGGCAGGAGTTCAAGGCCACCCATGCCCACGATCCAGCAGCTGGTCCGCAAGGGCCGCGAGGACAAGGTCGAGAAGACCAAGACCCCGGCGTTGAAGGGTTCCCCCCAGCGTCGCGGCGTGTGCACGCGCGTCTACACGACGACGCCGAAGAAGCCGAACTCGGCGCTGCGCAAGGTCGCTCGCGTCCGGCTCACCAGCGGCGTCGAGGTGACCGCGTACATCCCCGGTGTCGGCCACAACCTGCAGGAGCACTCGATGGTGCTCGTGCGCGGTGGCCGCGTGAAGGACCTCCCGGGCGTCCGTTACAAGATCATCCGTGGCTCCCTGGACACCCAGGCGGTCCGCGGTCGCAAGCAGGCTCGCAGCCGCTACGGCGCGAAGAAGGAGAAGAGCTAATGCCGCGCAAGGGCCCCGCGCCGAAGCGTCCGCTCGTCGTCGACCCGGTGTACCAGTCGCAGCTGGTCACCCAGCTCGTCAACAAGGTGCTCGTCGACGGCAAGCGCTCCATCGCCGAGGCGATCGTCTACGGCGCCCTCGAGGGCGTCCGGGCCAAGAACGACACCGACCCCGTCGTGACCCTCAAGCGCGCGCTGGACAACGTCAAGCCCGCCCTCGAGGTCCGCAGCCGGCGCGTAGGTGGCGCCACCTACCAGGTCCCGATCGAGGTGCGCGCCTCGCGCAGCACCACCCTCGGCCTGCGCTGGCTCATCCAGTACTCCCGGTCGCGTCGCGAGAAGACGATGACCGAGCGCCTGATGAACGAGCTCCTCGACGCCAGCAACGGCCTCGGTGCCGCGGTCAAGCGCCGCGAGGACACGCACAAGATGGCCGAGTCGAACAAGGCCTTCGCGCACTACCGCTGGTGATCACCGGCGGCTGGTGAGACCCACCAGCGCCACCAGCCGCCACCCCGCGGCGAACCCCGGGTGACCCCCGGGCCCCGCGACCAGGACAGAGCAGGAAGGGCAGGCAATGGCCAACCTCACCAAGACCCGGAACATCGGGATCATGGCGCACATCGACGCCGGCAAGACCACCACCACCGAGCGGATCCTCTTCTACACGGGGATCAACTACAAGATCGGTGAGGTCCACGACGGCGCGGCCACCATGGACTGGATGGAGCAGGAGCAGGAGCGCGGCATCACCATCACGTCGGCCGCGACGAAGTGCACCTGGAACGGGTTCGACATCAACATCATCGACACCCCCGGGCACGTCGACTTCACGGTCGAGGTGGAGCGCTCGCTGCGCGTCCTCGACGGTGCCGTCGCGGTCTACGACGGTGTCGCCGGCGTGGAGCCGCAGACCGAGCAGGTCTGGCGGCAGGCCGAGAAGTACGGCGTCCCGCGCATGTGCTTCGTCAACAAGCTCGACCGCACCGGTGCGAACTTCTTCCGCTGCGTCGACATGATGATCGAGCGCCTGGCGGCCAACCCGCTGGTGCTGCAGATCCCGATCGGCGCTGAGGCCGACTTCGTCGGCGTCGTGGACCTGGTCCAGATGAAGGCGCTGACCTGGCGCGGCGAGACCAAGCTGGGCGAGGACTACGCGATCGAGGAGATCCCCGCCGACCTGGCCGAGCAGGCCGCGGAGTACCGCGAGAAGCTGCTCGAGAACATCGCGGACTTCGACGACTCGCTCATGGAGGACTACCTCGGCGGCGAGGAGATCGCCGTGGACCGGCTCAAGGCCGCGATCCGCAAGGCGACCATCGCCGGCGAGGTCAACCCGGTCGTCACCGGTTCGGCGTTCAAGAACAAGGGCGTCCAGCCCATGCTCGACGCCGTCACCGACTACCTGCCCAGCCCGCTGGACGTCGAGGCGATCGTCGGCACGGCACTGGACGGCGAGACCGAGGTCCTGCGGCACGCCGACGAGAACGAGCCGTTCTCCGCGCTGGCGTTCAAGATCCAGACCGACCAGCACCTGGGCAAGCTGACCTACATCCGCGTCTACTCCGGCCGGCTCGACGCCGGGTCCCCGGTGCTCAACAGCACCAAGGACCGCAAGGAGCGGGTCGGCAAGATCTACCAGATGCACGCGAACAAGCGTGAGGAGCGTGCCGGTGTCGGCGCCGGCGAGATCGTCGCCGTCAACGGCATGAAGGGCACCACGACCGGGGACACCCTCTGCGACCCGCAGAAGCCGGTGATCCTGGAGTCGATGACCTTCCCCGCTCCGGTCATCTCGGTGGCCATCGAGCCGAAGACCAAGAGCGACCAGGAGAAGCTGGGCACCGCGATCCAGAAGCTCGCCGAGGAGGACCCGACGTTCCAGGTCCGCCTGGACGAGGAGACCGGCCAGACCGTCATCTCGGGCATGGGCGAGCTCCACCTGGAGATCCTGGTCGACCGGATGCGGCGTGAGTTCAACGTCGAGGCCAACGTCGGCAAGCCGCAGGTGGCCTACCGCGAGACGATCCGCGCGACCGTCGAGCGCTACGACTACACCCACAAGAAGCAGACCGGTGGTTCGGGCCAGTTCGCGAAGGTGCAGATCGCCCTCGCGCCGCTGGTGATGACCGCGGACTCGGCGACCTACGAGTTCGAGAACAAGGTCAGCGGTGGGCGCATCCCCCGGGAGTACATCCCCTCGGTGGACGCGGGCATGCAGGACGCCATGCAGTACGGCATCCTCGCCGGCTACCCCATGGTCGGGGTCAAGGCCACCCTGCTCGACGGCGCGTACCACGAGGTCGACTCCTCGGAGATGGCCTTCAAGATCGCCGGCTCGATCGCCTTCAAGGAGGCCGCCCGCAAGGCCAGCCCGGCCCTGCTGGAGCCCCTGATGGCCGTCGAGGTCGTCACCCCCGAGGACAACATGGGTGACGTGATCGGTGACCTGAACTCCCGTCGTGGCACCATCCAGGCGATGGACGAGCGCTCCGGTGCTCGCGTCGTCAAGGCACTGGTGCCGCTGTCGGAGATGTTCGGCTACGTGGGTGACCTGCGCAGCCGCACCCAGGGACGGGCGAGCTACACCATGGTGTTCGACACCTACGCCGAGGTCCCGTCGAACGTCGCCAAGGAGATCATCGCCAAGGCGACTGGAGAGTGACCGGGCCGGGCCGCTGATCCTCGGCGGCCCGATCCGGCGGGCGCCCGCCCGCACCCCACAGACTCAGCAGCAGCACTGCGACAGACACTTACGGAGAGGAACCCCAGTGGCCAAGGCCAAGTTCGAGCGGACCAAGCCGCACGTCAACATCGGCACCATCGGGCACATCGACCACGGGAAGACGACGCTCACCGCGGCGATCACCAAGGTCCTGCACGACAAGTACCCGAACCTCAACGAGGCGTCCGCGTTCGACCAGATCGACAAGGCGCCCGAGGAGAAGGCGCGTGGGATCACGATCTCCATCGCCCACGTCGAGTACCAGACCGAGAAGCGCCACTACGCGCACGTCGACTGCCCCGGGCACGCCGACTACATCAAGAACATGATCACCGGTGCCGCGCAGATGGACGGTGCGATCCTGGTCGTGGCCGCCACCGACGGCCCGATGCCGCAGACAAAGGAGCACGTGCTCCTGGCCCGCCAGGTCGGCGTCCCCTACATCGTCGTGGCCCTGAACAAGTCCGACATGGTGGACGACGAGGAGATCCTGGAGCTCGTCGAGCTCGAGGTCCGCGAGCTGCTCTCGGAGTACGAGTTCCCGGGTGACGACCTGCCGGTCGTCCGCGTCTCGGCGCTGAAGGCGCTCGAGGGCGACGCCGAGTGGGCCGACAAGCTCATGGAGCTCATGGACGCCGTCGACACCGCGATCCCCGAGCCCGAGCGCGAGATCGACAAGCCGTTCCTCATGCCCGTCGAGGACGTCTTCACGATCACCGGCCGCGGCACCGTGGTGACCGGGCGCGTCGAGCGCGGCATCGTCAAGGTGTCGGAGACCATCGAGATCGTCGGCATCCGCCCGACCTCGACCCAGACGACCGTCACCGGCGTCGAGATGTTCCGCAAGCTGCTCGACCAGGGCCAGGCCGGCGACAACGTGGGCCTGCTGCTGCGCGGCATCAAGCGCGAGGACGTCGAGCGCGGCCAGGTCGTGGTCAAGCCCGGCTCGATCACCCCGCACACCAACTTCGAGGGCTCGGTCTACATCCTCTCGAAGGACGAGGGCGGCCGTCACACGCCGTTCTTCAACAACTACCGTCCCCAGTTCTACTTCCGGACGACGGACGTCACCGGCGTGGTCACGCTGCCCTCGGGCACCGAGATGGTCATGCCCGGCGACAACACCGAGATGTCGGTCGAGCTGATCCAGCCGATCGCCATGGAGGAGGGCCTGCGCTTCGCCATCCGCGAGGGCGGTCGCACCGTCGGCGCCGGCCGGGTCGTCAAGATCAACAAGTAGTCCCCCGGTGGGTGGCGGCCGTGAACGGGCGCCACCCACCACCCGGGTAGTCCCGGGCGCACGATCCCGGGTCACCCGACCCAGCTACGACTTCCAGCAACACCCGATCGGCAGGAGCGAGACAAGGCGATGGCGGGACAGAAGATCCGCATCCGGCTGAAGGCCTACGACCACGAGGCCATCGATGCCTCGGCGCGGCGCATCGTGGACACGGTGACGAAGACCGGAGCGCGCGTCGTCGGCCCGGTGCCGCTGCCGACCGAGAAGAACGTGTACTGCGTCATCCGCTCCCCGCACAAGTACAAGGACTCGCGGGAGCACTTCGAGATGCGTACGCACAAGCGACTCATCGACATCCTCGACCCGACGCCGAAGACGGTCGACGCGCTGATGCGCATCGACCTCCCGGCCTCGGTCGACGTCAACATCCAGTAGGGGCACCGAGACAATGGCGAGCACATTCCGTGGTCTCCTCGGCGAGAAGCTGGGGATGACCCAGGTCTTCGACGAGAACAACCGCATCGTGCCGATCACCGTGGTCAAGGCCGGCCCGTGCGTGGTCACCCAGGTGCGCACCCCCGAGGTGGACGGCTACTCGGCCGTCCAGATCGGGTTCGGCGCGATCGACCCCCGCAAGGTGAACAAGCCCGAGGGCGGGCACTTCGCCAAGGCGGGCGTCACGCCGCGACGGCACCTGGTCGAGCTGCGCACGAAGGACGCCGGCGACTACACGATCGGCCAGGAGCTGACCGCTGACGTGCTCGCCGACGTGGCGACCGTCGACGTGATCGGCAAGAGCAAGGGCAAGGGCACCGCCGGTGTCATGAAGCGCCACGGGTTCAAGGGCCTGGGCGCGGGACACGGCGTGCAGCGCAAGCACCGCTCGCCCGGCTCGATCGGTGGCTGCGCCACCCCGGGTCGCGTGTTCAAGGGCATGCGCATGGCCGGCCGGATGGGCGCGGTCACCACGACCACGCTGTCCCTGAAGATCCACAAGGTCGACACGGAGAAGGGCCTGGTGCTCATCAAGGGCGCCATCCCGGGTCCGAAGGGTGGGTTGGTCCTCGTCCGCTCCGCGGTCAAGGGCGGCCCCGTGGGGAGTGACACCAAGTGACCAGCTCGCAGACGACCGAGCGCGCCGACCGCAGCGTCGACGTGGTCGACGCCACCGGCAAGAAGACGGGCACCGCCACCCTCCCGGGTGCGCTGTTCGACGCCAACGCCAACGTGTCGCTCATGCACCAGGTGGTGGTGGCCCAGCTGGCCGCCGCCCGCCAGGGCACGCACGCCACGAAGACGCGGGCCCAGGTCAGCGGCACCGGCGCCAAGCCGTACCGCCAGAAGGGCACCGGTCGCGCCCGTCAGGGCTCGCTGCGCGCGCCGCAGTTCGAGGGCGGTGGCATCTCGCACGGCCCGCAGCCGCGCAGCTACGACCAGCGGACCCCCAAGAAGATGAAGGCCGCCGCCCTGCGCGGTGCCCTCTCCGACCGGGCCCGCGAGGACCGCGTGCACGTGGTCAGCGCCTTCGTCGCCGGCGATGCGCCCTCGACCAAGTCCGCGCTCGCCGCGCTGGACGCGATCAGCACCGCCAAGCGCGTGCTGGTCGTGCTCGACCGCGACGACGTCCTCAACTGGGTGAGCCTGCGCAACGTGCCGCGGGTGCACCTGATCGAGGCCGGCCAGCTCAACACCTACGACGTGCTGTGTGCCGACGAGGTGGTCTTCACCGAGGCCGCGCTCGCCGAGTACGTGGCCGGTCCGGCGAAGGGTGGACGGGGCAGCGCGAGCAGCTCCGAGCTCCCCGACCTGGAGACCCACGAGATCGACAGCGAGGTGCCGTCGGTCGCCCCGGCCACGGCTCCCGCAGACACCGAGGAGAAGGCATGAGCGTCCGCGACCCCCGGGACGTCCTGCTGTCCCCGGTGATCTCCGAGAAGAGCTACGGGCTCCTGGACGAGAACAAGTACACGTTCATCGTCCGCCCGGACGCGAACAAGACCCAGATCAAGATCGCTGTTCAGCAGGTCTTCAACGTGAAGGTCCTCGCCGTCAACACGATCAACCGTCAGGGCAAGCGGAAGCGCTCCAAGGGCGCCGTGATGGGCAAGCGCAAGGACACCAAGCGCGCCATCGTCTCCGTTGCCCCTGGCGACCGCATCGAGCTGTTCGGCGGCCCCGGCGCCTGAGGGCGCCGAGGACCAGCGACTGCCACGAGACCAGACAGGGATTGAGTAGGAACCATGGCCATCCGTAAGTACAAGCCGACGACGCCGGGCCGCCGCGGCTCGTCCGTCGCCGACTTCGCCGAGGTCACCCGCGACCACCCCGAGAAGTCGCTGGTCCGCCCGCTGCACGGCCGGGGCGGTCGCAACGTCCACGGTCGCGTCACCGCGCGCCACCAGGGTGGTGGGCACAAGCGTGCCTACCGCCTCATCGACTTCCGCCGGGCCGACAAGGACGGTGTGCCGGCCAAGGTCGCGCACATCGAGTACGACCCCAACCGCACCTCGCGCATCGCGCTGCTGCACTTCGCGGACGGCGAGAAGCGCTACATCATCGCCCCGGCGAAGCTCAAGCAGGGCGACACGGTCGAGTGCGGCCCCAACGCCGACATCAAGCCCGGCAACAACCTGCCGCTGCGCAACATCCCGGTCGGCACCGTGGTCCACGCCATCGAGCTGCGGCCCGGTGGCGGGGCCAAGATCGCCCGCTCGGCCGGCACGAGCGTCCAGCTCGTGGCCCGCGAGGGCCGGTTCGCCCAGCTGCGGATGCCCTCGGGCGAGATCCGCAACGTCGACGTGCGCTGCCGCGCGTCGATCGGCGAGGTCGGCAACGCCGAGCAGTCGAACATCAACTGGGGCAAGGCCGGCCGCATGCGGTGGAAGGGCAAGCGCCCGACCGTCCGCGGTGTCGCGATGAACCCGGTCGACCACCCGCACGGTGGTGGTGAGGGGAAGACCTCCGGTGGTCGCCACCCGGTCAACCCGAAGGGCAAGCCGGAGGGCCGCACGCGCAAGCGCAAGGCCTCCGACGCCATGATCGTGCGCCGTCGTCGCACCAACAAGAAGCGCTGAGCGGGTAGGGGAAGACAATGCCAAGGAGCCTGAAGAAGGGCCCGTTCGTCGACGACCACCTGCTGGCCAAGGTGGACGCCCAGAACGAGAAGGGCACGAAGAACGTCATCCGCACCTGGTCGCGGCGTTCGACGATCATCCCGGACATGCTCGGCCACACCATGGCCGTGCACGACGGTCGCAAGCACGTCCCGGTCTTCGTGACCGAGGCCATGGTCGGGCACAAGCTCGGCGAGTTCGCGCCCACGCGCACCTTCCGTGGGCACGTCAAGGACGACCGTCGGTCGCGGCGCGGCTGAGCGGACGAGGAGATTCTGAGATGACTTCCCAGCTGGGGACCGACGCACCGGTCGCCCGGGCCACGGCCCGGTTCGTCCGCGTCACCCCGATGAAGGCACGGCGGGTGGTGGACATGGTCCGCTACCTGCCCACCGACGAGGCGTTGGCGCTGCTGCGCTTCGCCCCGCAGACGGCCAGCGAGCCGGTGGCCAAGGTCCTGGCCTCCGCGGTGGCCAACGCCGAGCACAACCTGCAGCTCGACCCGGCTGCGCTGGTCGTCAGCGCCGCCTACGTCGACGAGGGCCCGACGCTCAAGCGGATCCGTCCGCGCGCCCAGGGGCGTGCGTTCCGGATCAACAAGCGCACGGCGCACATCACCGTCGAGGTCAGCGAGGTCGCCTCGAGCGCCGAGCTCGCCGCACGGTCCCGCAAGGCACGCCGCGACACGGGCCAGCACGGTCCTGCCGCGCAGCAGAAGACCAACTCGAAGGGAGGGACCCGCTAGTGGGTCAGAAGGTCAACCCGCACGGGTTCCGCCTGGGGATCACCACCGACTACAAGTCCCGGTGGTACGCCGACAAGCTGTACGCGGCCTACGTCAAGGAAGACGTGGCGATCCGCAAGCTGATGGGCAAGGGCATGGAGCGCGCCGGCATCTCGAAGGTGGAGATCGAGCGCACCCGTGACCGTGTCCGCGTCGACATCCACACCGCGCGCCCCGGCATCGTCATCGGTCGCCGCGGCGCCGAGGCCGACCGCATCCGCGGCGAGCTGGAGAAGCTCACCGGCAAGCAGGTGCAGCTGAACATCCTCGAGGTCAAGAACCCCGAGTCCGATGCGCAGCTGGTCGCCCAGGGCGTCGCCGAGCAGCTCTCCAGCCGGGTCAGCTTCCGTCGTGCGATGCGCAAGGCCATGCAGTCGGCCCAGCGCAGCCCGCAGGTCAAGGGCATCCGGGTGCAGTGCTCCGGTCGCCTGGGCGGTACCGAGATGAGCCGGTCGGAGTTCTACCGCGAGGGTCGTGTGCCCCTGCACACCCTCCGGGCGAACATCGACTACGGCATCTACGAGGCCCGCACCACCTTCGGCCGCATCGGCGTGAAGGTCTGGATCTACAAGGGCGACGCGAGCGGCTCCCGGGCCGAGCGCGAGGCCCTCCAGGCCCTCGCCCAGCGCCAGGAGCGTCGTGAGCGCGCCCAGCGCCCGCGTCGGTCCGGCTCCACCGGCACCACCGCCGGCGGCACCGAGGCCGGTCGCGCTGCGGCCGAGCCGCAGGACGCCACCGGCGCCGAGGCCCCGGCCGAGGACACCACCGCCACCACGGTCGAGCCCACCGTCGAGGCTGCTCCGGCGCAGAGCGTCGGCGAGGCCGCCGGCGCCGAGGGCACCGCGACCGCCGAGGCTGCGGGTGCCGAGGCAACCGCTACCCAGGAGGGCTGACAGATGCTGATCCCGCGTCGCGTCAAGCACCGCAAGCAGCACCGTCCCGACCGCACCGGTCGGGCCAAGGGCGGCACCGCGATCAACTTCGGCGAGTACGCGATCCAGGCCCTCGAGCCCGCGTACGTGACGAACCGTCAGATCGAGTCCGCCCGTATCGCCATGACCCGCCACATCAAGCGCGGCGGCAAGGTGTGGATCTCGATCTACCCGGACCGCCCGCTGACGAAGAAGCCGGCCGAGACCCGCATGGGTTCCGGCAAGGGCTCGCCCGAGTGGTGGGTCGCCAACGTGAAGCCCGGCCGCATCATGTTCGAGCTGTCCGGCGTCGACGAGCCCATCGCCCGCGAGGCGATGCGTCGTGCCATCCACAAGCTCCCCATGAAGTGCCGCTTCATCACCCGTGAAGGAGAGGTGTGATGGCTGCCGGCCTCACCGCCCCGGAGCTCCGTGAGCTCTCGGTGGACGAGCTCGCCACGCGTCTGCGTGAGTCGAGGGAAGAACTGTTCAACCTGCGGTTCCAGGTGGCCACCGGCCAGCTGGACAACAACCGGCGTCTGCAGACCGTCCGCCGCGACATCGCCCGGATCTACACGATCATGCGCGAGCGCGAGCTGGGTCTGTCGGTCGCCCCGAGCGAGGGTGTGGCATGAGCGAGACCACCGACGAGACCAACGAGGCGATCGCCTCCGGTCCCGGCCTGGCCGGTCGCGGCTTCCGCAAGGTCCGTGAGGGCCTCGTCGTCTCCGACAAGATGGAGAAGACCATCGTCGTCGAGGTCGAGGACCGCGTGAAGCACGGCCTGTACGGCAAGATCCTGCGCCGCACGCGCAAGCTGAAGGCGCACGACGAGGACGGGACCGCCGGCATCGGCGACCGCGTCCAGATCATGGAGACCCGGCCCACCTCGGCCACCAAGCGCTGGCGCCTGGTGACCGTGATCGAGAAGGCCAAGTAGGCCCGAGTCCGCTGCGACGACGCCCCCGCTGGTGGCGGGGGAGTCGTTGCGCGTACGCTGGTCAACTGGCACGCCCACGGGCGTGCCGACATCCGGGACCCGACGGCCGGCGGCGAGAGCCGCCGGCTGTCGCACGTGCGTCCCGACCGCCGCTTCACCGTTCCGGCCCGGCGGTCACCCCAGACACCACAGGAGCTATGCAGTGATCCAGCAGGAGTCGCGACTCCGCGTCGCCGACAACACGGGTGCCAAGGAGATCTTGTGCATCCGCGTTCTCGGCGGCTCCGGTCGTCGCTACGCGGGCATCGGCGACGTCATCGTCGGCACCGTCAAGGACGCCATCCCCGGTGCGGGCGTCAAGAAGGGCGATGTGGTCAAGGCCGTCATCGTCCGGACCGTCAAGGAGCGTCGTCGTCCCGACGGCTCCTACATCCGCTTCGACGAGAACGCCGCGGTCATCATCCGCGACAGCGGTGACCCGCGCGGCACCCGCATCTTCGGGCCCGTCGGCCGCGAGCTGCGCGACAAGCGCTTCATGCGGATCATCTCGCTCGCCCCGGAGGTGTTGTGATCATGGCTGAGAAGACCCCCTCGCTGAAGGTGAAGAAGGGCGACCAGGTCCTGGTCCTGTCCGGCAAGGACAAGGGCGCCAAGGGCCGCGTCATCGCCGCTTTCCCGAAGACCGGCAAGGTGCTCGTCGAGGGCATCGGCCGCGTCAAGAAGCACACCCGCGTGAGCACCAGCCAGCGCGGCTCCCAGTCGGGCGGGATCGTGACCCAGGAGGCCGCCATCCACGTGAGCAACGTGATGGTCGTCGACTCCGAGGGCAACCCGACCCGCATCGGCTACCGCAAGGACGAGGACGGACGCAACATCCGGGTCTCGAAGCGAACCGGCAAGGACCTCTGATCATGAGCGCACCCACCCGAGAGCTGCCCCGGCTGCTCGCCCACTACCGCTCGGACATCGCGCCGGCCCTGATGAGCGAGTTCGGCTACGCCAACGTCATGCAGATCCCCGGTCTGACCAAGATCGTGGTGAACATGGGTGTCGGCGAGGCGACCCGCGACGCCAAGCTGATGGACGGCGCGGTCCGCGACCTCACCGCCATCACCGGCCAGAAGCCCGCCGTCGTCCGCGCCCGCAAGTCCATCGCGCAGTTCAAGCTGCGCGAGGGCATGCCGATCGGCGCCAAGGTCACCCTGCGCGGTGACCGCATGTGGGAGTTCCTGGACCGGCTGCTCAGTCTGGCCCTGCCCCGCATCCGTGACTTCCGCGGTCTGAACTCCAAGCAGTTCGACGGGCACGGCAACTACACGTTCGGCCTCAACGAGCAGTCCATGTTCCGCGAGATCGACGTCGACAAGATCGACCGCCCGCGTGGCATGGACATCACGCTGGTCACCACCGCCACCAACGACGAGGAGGGTCGCGAGCTGCTGAGCCTGCTCGGCTTCCCCTTCGCCGGCCAGACCGTCGTCCAGACGACTCGCTGAGCCGGGAACAGGAGACACCATGGCCAAGAAGGCGCTCGTCAACAAGGCGGCTCGCACGCCGAAGTTCAAGGTCCGCGGCTACACGCGCTGCCAGCGCTGCGGCCGTCCGCACGCGGTCTTCCGCAAGTTCGGGCTGTGCCGCATCTGCGTCCGGGAGATGGCCCACGCGGGCGAGCTCCCCGGCGTGACCAAGTCCTCCTGGTGACCTCCTCCCTGTAGGTCACCACCCACGCACCACCGATCGCCGAGAGGCCCCCGCACCGTGCGGCGGGAACCGCGGCGAGAGAGGCACGACCGACACATGACGATGACCGACCCGATCGCGGACATGCTCACGCGCATCCGCAACGCGAACTCGGCGTACCACGACGCAGCGGCCATGCCCTCGTCGAAGCTCAAGACCAAGGTCGCGGAGATCCTCCAGCAGGAGGGCTACATCGCCGGCTGGAAGGTCAACGACGTCGAGAAGGACGGCCAGACCCGCAAGGAGCTGGTCGTCGACCTCAAGTACGGCCCCAACCGCGAGCGGAGCATCGCCGGCGTCCGGCGCGTGTCCAAGCCCGGCCTGCGGGTCTACGCCAAGTCCACGGCGCTGCCGAAGGTCCTGGGCGGTCTCGGGGTGGCGATCATCTCCACCTCGACCGGTCTGCTGACCGACAAGCAGGCGAACAAGAAGGGCGTGGGTGGGGAAGTCCTCGCCTACGTCTGGTAAGGGAGCGCACCCCATGTCTCGAATCGGACGACTCCCGGTCACCGTCCCCGGCGGTGTCGACGTCGCGATCGACGGTCGCACCGTCAACGTGAAGGGCCCCAAGGGCTCCCTCGCGCACACCGTCGCCTCCCCGATCTTCGTGGAGAAGGACGACTCCGGCGCGCTGCTCGTGCAGCGACCGGACGACGAGCGCGAGAGCCGTGCGCTGCACGGCCTCTCCCGCACCCTGATCGCCAACATGATCACCGGCGTGACCGAGGGCTACGTGAAGACCCTCGAGATCGTCGGCGTCGGCTACCGCGTGCAGGCCCGTGGCTCCGACCTCGAGTTCGCGCTCGGGTTCAGCCACCCGGTGCTGATCAAGGCCCCCGAGGGGATCACCTTCACCGTCGAGGCCCCGACCCGTTTCAAGGTCGCCGGCATCGACAAGCAGCAGGTCGGCGAGGTCGCCGCCAAGATCCGCAAGTTGCGCAAGCCCGACCCGTACAAGGGCAAGGGTGTGCGTTACCAGGGCGAGGTCATCAAGCGCAAGGTCGGGAAGACGGGCAAGTGATGGCACAGACCAAGACCAACGACAAGGTGTCCCGGGCGCACAAGCCCGTGGGCACCGACGCCAGCACCGCGCGGCGCATCTCGCGTGCGCGGCGCCACAACCGGCTCCGCAAGCGGGTCGCCGGCACCCCCGAGCGCCCCCGCATGGTCGTCAAGCGCAGTTCGCGCCACGTCCACGTGCAGGTCGTCGACGACACCCAGGGCATCACCCTGGTCAGCGCCTCCACGATGGACGCCGCCCTGCGCGGCACCGCCGGGGACAAGTCGGCGCTGGCTCGCCAGGTCGGCGCGCTGGTGGCCGACCGGGCCAAGGCGGCCGGCATCTCCGCGGTCGTCTTCGACCGCGGCGGCAACCGCTACCACGGGCGGCTGGCGGCTCTCGCCGACGGCGCCCGCGAGGGCGGGCTGAACTTCTGATGAGCACCCAGCTGCTCGACAACGTGATGATCGAGGGGAACGTCTGATGCCAGGACCACAGCGACGCGGCGGTGGCGCCGGCGGTGCCGGTGGCACCGGCGGTGGCCAGGGCGGTCAGGGCGGCAACGACCGTCGGGACGGCGGGGGCCGCGGCCCCGGCGGTCCGGCCGAGAAGAGCCAGTTCCTCGAGCGGGTCGTGGCCATCAACCGCGTGTCCAAGGTCGTCAAGGGTGGTCGGCGCTTCAGCTTCACCGCCCTGGTGATCGTGGGCGACGGTGACGGCACCGTGGGTGTCGGCTACGGCAAGGCCAAGGAGGTGCCCGCGGCGATCGCCAAGGGCGTCGAGGAGGCCAAGAAGCACTTCTACCGGGTGCCCCGCATCGCCAGCACCATCCCGCACCCCGTGCAGGGTGAGGCGGCTGCCGGTGTCGTGCTGCTCAAGCCGGCCAGCCCGGGTACCGGCGTCATCGCCGGTGGTCCGGTGCGCGCCGTCCTCGAGTGCGCCGGCATCCACGACGTGCTGTCCAAGAGCCTGGGGTCCTCGAACCCGATCAACATCGTGCACGCCACGATGCAGGCCCTCAAGGACCTCGTCCGTCCCGAGGAGATCGCGGCCCGCCGCGGTCTGCCCCTCGAGGACGTCGCCCCCGCGGCCATGCTGCGGGCCCGTGCAGGCCAGGGGGTCTGACAGTGAGCCAGTTCAAGGTCACCCAGGTGAAGTCCGCGATCGGCGCCAAGCCGAACCAGCGCCAGACGCTGCGTTCGCTGGGCCTCAAGCGGATCAACCACACGGTCGTGAAGGAGGACCGTCCCGAGATCCGCGGGATGGTCGCCACGGTGCCGCACCTGGTCACCGTCGAAGAGATCAGCTGAGCAGGGGAATTCGATGACTCTCAAGGTCCACCACCTGCGTCCGGCCCCGGGCGCCCACACCAAGAAGACCCGCGTGGGTCGTGGTGAGGGCTCCAAGGGCAAGACCGCCGGTCGCGGGACGAAGGGCTCGGGCGCACGCGTCCAGGTCTCGGCCCGCTTCGAGGGTGGTCAGACGCCGCTGTTCATGCGTCTGCCCAAGCTCTCCGGCTTCACCCCGCGCAACAAGGTCGTCTTCCAGGTCGTGAACCTGGACAAGATCGCCTCGTTGTTCCCGGACGGCGGGTCCATCAACCCGGACTCGCTGGCCGACGCCGGCGCTGTGCGCCGCGGCCAGCCCGTCAAGGTGCTGGGCACCGGCGAGCTCGGCGGCGTCCAGGTCCAGGTCCACGCGCACGCGTTCTCGTCCTCCGCGGCCGAGAAGATCGCCGCGGCCGGGGGCAGCACCACCCAGATCTGAGGTCGATCCCCCCTGCGTGCACCGCCCGGTGAGTCCGGGCGGTGCGGGCAGGGGGGTCTTCTGCTGTCCCGGCCGCTCTGCAGGGCCCCGCCGCGAGCCCGCGAGCGGTGGGGGGCAGAGTGGTCCCTACACTCGCACGACCGACTCGGGGAGGGCACGTGCTGCAGGCGTTCGCCGCGGCGTTCCGGACGCCAGACCTCCGGCGCAAGCTGTTGTTCTCCCTGGCGATCATCGCCGTGTACCGGCTGGGCGCCAGCGTCCCCGGTCCGGGGGTGTCCATCGAGGCCATCAACAGCTGTCTCGACCAGGCCCAGGCCTCCGACCAGCGGGACGTCTACTCGCTGGTCAACCTGTTCTCCGGCGGTGCACTGCTGCGCCTGTCGATCTTCGCGCTCGGGATCATGCCGTACATCACGGCGAGCATCATCGTGCAGCTGCTGGTCGTGGTCATCCCGCGGTTCGAGCAGCTGAAGAAGGAAGGGCAGTCGGGTCAGGCCAAGCTGACCCAGTACACCCGCTACCTGACGATCGCCCTCGCCGTCCTGCAGAGCACCGGGATCATCGCGCTGGCCCGCAGCGGCCAGCTGTTCCCGAACTGCCAGCAGGAGCTCATCCCCTCGGACTCGATCTGGACCACCGTCGTCCTGGTCGTCGCGCTGACCGCCGGCACGGCCATGATCATGTGGCTAGGCGAGCTGCTGACCGAGAAGGGCATCGGCAACGGCATGTCCGTGCTGATCTTCACCTCGATCGCCGCGCGCATCCCCGCCGAGGGCGGCTCGATCCTGCAGTCCCGCGGCGGCCTGGTCTTCGCCCTGGTCTGCGTGCTGGCCCTGGTGGTCATCGCCTCGGTGGTCTACGTCGAGCAGGCCCAACGCCGGATCCCCGTGCAGTACGCCAAGCGGATGGTCGGCCGGCGGATGTACGGCGGCACGTCGACCTACCTGCCGCTGAAGGTGAACCAGGCCGGTGTCATCCCGGTCATCTTCGCCTCGTCGCTGCTGTACCTGCCGCAGCTGATCAGCCAGCTGCAGGGTGACTCGGCCGGGTCGGTGCGTCAGTTCTTCGAGACGTACGTGATCAACCAGTCCAGCCCGGTGCACATCGCCATCTACTTCGGCCTGATCGTCTTCTTCACGTACTTCTACGTGTCGATCACGTTCAACCCCGAGGAGCGCGCCGACGACATGAAGCGCTACGGCGGCTTCATCCCCGGCATCCGCCCGGGCCGGCCGACGGCGGAGTACCTGCAGTACGTGCTGTCCCGGATCACCCTGCCGGGCTCGATCTACCTGGGGCTGGTGGCAGTGCTGCCCAACCTGTTCCTCTCCATCACGCAGGAGGGGCAGAACCAGAACTTCCCGTTCGGCGGGACCGCAGTGCTGATCATGGTGGGAGTGGGCTTGGAGACGGTGAAGCAGATCGAGACGCAGCTCAACCAGCGCAACTACGAAGGGTTCCTGAAGTAGTGCGCGTCGTCCTCCTGGGGCCGCCCGGCGCGGGCAAGGGCACCCAGGCGCAGATCATCGCCGGCCGGCTGAACGTCCCGGCCATCTCCACCGGCGACATCTTCCGGGCCAACGTCACCGGCCAGACCGAGCTGGGCCAGCAGGCCAAGGCCTACATGGACGCCGGCGACCTGGTCCCCGACGAGCTCACCGTGGCCATGGTCAGCGAGCGGCTGGCCGAGCCCGACGCGAAGGCCGGGTTCCTGCTCGACGGCTTCCCGCGCACGATCGCGCAGGCCGAGCAGCTGCGGGACTCCCTCACCGACCTCGGCCACCGGCTGGACTGCGTGCTGGAGCTCGTGGTCGACGAGGACGAGCTCGTCCGCCGGCTCAGCGGCCGGGTCGTCGTGGTCGACGGCAAGCCGGTGCAGCGCGACGACGACAAGCCCGAGACGGTGCGCCACCGCCTCGAGGTCTACCGCCGGCAGACCGCTCCGCTGTCGGGGTGGTATGCCCAGGAGGGCCTGCTGGCGACCATCGACGCCATCGGCGAGATCGACGAGGTGACCGGTCGTGCCCTGGGCGCGCTGGGTGCCGCGGACGCCGACGACGACGGGACGGCCGGGCAGCCCGCAGCGCGATGAGCGGGTGCCCGGGGTGACCGCGAACCTGCTGTCGCGGGTGCCGCTGCTGGCCAAGTGGAGTGGACGCATGATCCAGATCAAGACGATGCACGAGGTCGAGCTCATGCGGGCCGCGGGGCTGGTGGTCGCCGGCGCACTGGCCGCAGTCCGCGCGGAGGTGCGCGCCGGGGTGACCACCGGGGAGCTCGACGCGGTGGCCGAGGACCACATCCGGTCCGCCGGGGCCATCCCGTCGTTCCTGGGCTACCACGGCTTCACCGGCAGCATCTGCGCGTCGGTCAACCAGGAGGTCGTGCACGGGATCCCGGTCGCCGGTCGCACGCTGGCCGAGGGCGACAACATCTCGATCGACTGCGGGGCGATCCTGCAGGGCTGGCACGGCGACAGCGCGATCACCCTGACGGTGGGGGAGCCCTCGGCGCAGGACGCCGCGCTGATCGCGGCCACCGAGCGGTCGATGTGGGCGGGGCTGGCCAAGGCGCTCGTCGGTGGCCGGCTCACCGACATCAGCAGTGCCGTCGAGGACTCGATCCTGGCCGAGCCGCACCGCTACGGCATCGTCGACCACTACGGCGGGCACGGGATCGGCACGGAGATGCACCAGGACCCGCACGTGCTGAACTACGGCCGCGCCGGCCGCGGGCCCAAGCTGGTGCCGGGCCTGGCCCTGGCGATCGAGCCGATGGTCACCGTCGGTGACCCGGACACCCTCGAGCTCGAGGACGGCTGGACGGTGGTGACGAAGGACGGCTCGCGGGCCGCCCACTTCGAGCACACCGTGGCGATCACCCCGGAGGGCCCGTGGGTCCTCACCGCGGAGGACGGCGGCGTCGCCGGGCTGGCGCCGTTCGGGGTGACCGCGCGCACCTGACCCGGGGTTGGAGCCCGTGGGGCTGCCGGGGTACAGTGGCCGCTGGCGTTCGCGCCGTCCGTCGTTGTGCTGTGGCCGCATGCCGCCGGGCGCCCTCTGCGAGACCGCCCGCACCAGACACCCAGCACCAGACCATCCGCGCCGAGACCGGCGTGGGTGGACGCGAGTCGGCATGCGTGCCGGAGACACCAGACCGGGAGGTCGTGCAGGGAATGGCGAAGAAGGACGGGGCCATCGAGGTCGAGGGTCGAGTCGTCGAGCCGCTCCCCAATGCGATGTTTCGGGTGGAACTCCAGAACGGGCACCGCGTGCTCGCGCACATCAGCGGCAAGATGCGCCAGCACTACATCCGCATCCTGCCCGAGGACCGCGTGGTCGTGGAGCTCTCGCCCTACGACCTCACGCGCGGTCGCATCGTCTACCGCTACAAGTGACCTCCGCGGTCCGCCCCACCGGCGGACCCGCGACCCACGAACTACCAGAAATGAGGGCGGCCCGGTGAAGGTCCAGCCGTCGGTCAAGAAGATCTGCGACAAGTGCAAGGTGATCCGCCGGCACGGCCGGGTCATGGTCATCTGCGACAACGCCCGGCACAAGCAGCGCCAGGGCTGAGGGAGTACAGAACATGGCACGACTGGCCGGCGTCGATCTGCCCCGCGAGAAGCGGATGGAGATCGCGCTCACCTACATCTACGGGATCGGCCCGACCTCGGCGAAGGCCACCTTGGCCGCGACCGGTGTCAGCCCGGACCTCCGCGCCAAGGACCTCTCCGACGAGGACCTGCTGAAGCTGCGCGACTACATCGACGAGCACTTCCGCGTCGAGGGTGACCTCCGTCGCGAGGTCGCCGCCGACATCCGCCGCAAGGTGGAGATCGGCTGCTACCAGGGTCTGCGGCACCGCCGCGGCCTGCCCGTCCGCGGACAGCGCACCAAGACCAACGCGCGCTCCAGCAAGGGCCCGCGCAAGACGATCGCCGGCAAGAAGAAGGCCCGCTGACCCAGCGGTAGCCCTCACCGGCTCACCTACCCGGCCGTCGTGCCCCCGCAGAGGGGGCGGCCGGGTGCACCACCTCCGCTCCACCCAGGCCACGAACAGAGAAGAGAGTCATGCCTCCCAGGGCACGCGCGGCAGGCGCCAAGAAGGTGCGCCGCAAGGAGAAGAAGAACGTCGCCCACGGCGCGGCGCACATCAAGAGCACCTTCAACAACACGATCGTGTCGATCACGGACCCCACGGGGAACGTCATCAGCTGGGCCTCGGCCGGCCACGTCGGGTTCAAGGGCTCGCGCAAGTCGACGCCGTTCGCGGCGCAGATGGCTGCCGAGAACGCCGCGCGCAAGGCGCAGGAGCACGGCATGCGGAAGGTCGACGTCTTCGTGAAGGGTCCCGGCTCCGGCCGCGAGACCGCCATCCGCTCCCTCCAGGCCACGGGCCTCGAGGTCGGGCAGATCTCCGACGTCACCCCCCAGCCGCACAACGGCTGCCGCCCCAAGAAGCGCCGCCGGGTCTGACCCGCGCCTTCGCCTGACTCTTCAGAAAACCCAGGGAGACCCACCGTGGCCCGTTACACCGGAGCCGACTGCCGCCTGTGCCGGCGCGAGAAGATGAAGCTGTTCCTCAAGGGCAGCAAGTGCGAGTCCGCCAAGTGCCCGATCGAGATCCGTCCCTACCCCCCGGGTGAGCACGGTCGCGGTCGCACCAAGGACAGCGAGTACCTCCTGCAGCTGCGCGAGAAGCAGAAGGCCCGTCGCATCTACGGCGTGCTGGAGAAGCAGTTCCGCGGCTACTACCAGGAAGCCAACAAGAAGTCCGGCAAGACCGGTGAGGTCCTGCTGCAGATCCTCGAGTCCCGCCTGGACAACGTGGTCTACCGCGCCGGCTTCGCCAAGTCGCGCGACATGGCCCGCCAGCTGGTCCGCCACGGCCACATCAAGGTGAACGGCCGCAAGGTCGACATCCCCTCGTACCGCGTGGTGGCCAACGACATCGTCGAGGTGGCCACCAAGTCCACCGAGATGGTGCCCTTCCAGGTCGCCCAGGCCGAGGCCGGCTCGCGTCCGGTGCCGGCGTGGCTCGAGGTCATCAGCAGCCAGCTGAAGGTCCTCGTGCACTCCATCCCGGCCCGGCAGGTCATCGACACCCCGGTCCAGGAACAGCTGATCGTCGAGCTGTACTCGAAGTAAGGCACGACGGTGGGGCGGGCGGACAGATGCCCGCCCCACCTGCACGACCACCCACCGGCGTCATATAGCGGTCGCCGGAGGCACTGAGGAGAACCATGCTCATCGCACAGCGCCCCACCCTGACCGAGGAGACCATCGACGCCTCCCGCTCGCGGTTCGTCATCGAGCCGCTGGAGCCGGGCTTCGGCTACACCCTCGGCAACTCCCTGCGCCGCACCCTGCTGTCCTCGATCCCCGGCGCTGCCGTCACCAGCATCCGCATCGAGGGCACCCTGCACGAGTTCACCACCGTGCCGGGCGTCAAGGAGGACGTCACCGAGCTGATCCTGAACCTCAAGGGTCTGGTCGTCAGCTCCGACTCCGACGAGCCGGTCACCATGTACCTGCGCAAGCAGGGCCCCGGTGAGGTCACCGCCGCCGACATCGCGCCCCCGGCCGGTGTCGAGGTGCACAACCCGGACCTGCACATCGCCACCCTGAACGCCAAGGGCCGGCTGGAGATCGAGCTGGTCGTCGAGCGCGGCCGCGGCTACGTGCCGGCCACCCAGAACAAGCAGCCGGGCCAGGAGATCGGGCGGATCCCCGTCGACTCGATCTACTCCCCGGTGCGCAAGGTGACCTACGCCGTCGAGGCCACCCGTGTCGAGCAGCGCACCGACTTCGACCGCCTGGTGGTCGACGTCGAGACCAAGCCCTCCATCGAGCCCCGCGACGCCATCGCGTCGGCCGGCTCGACCCTGGTGGAGCTGTTCGGCCTGCTGCGCGAGCTGAACGTCGACGCCGAGGGCATCGAGGTCGGGCCCAGCCCGGCCGAGGCCGCCGACATCGCGAACTTCTCGATGCCGATCGAGGACATGGACCTCACGGTCCGTTCCTACAACTGCCTCAAGCGCGAGGGCGTGCACACCGTCGGTGAGCTCGTCACCCGCTCCGAGGCCGACCTGCTGGACATCCGCAACTTCGGTGCGAAGTCCATCGACGAGGTCAAGCTGAAGCTGGCCGCCATGGGCCTCGCGCTCAAGGACAGCCCGCCCGGGTTCGTCCCCACCTCGGTGGAGAGCTACGACGAGACCTACGACGACAGCTACCCGGGCGAGGCGCAGTACGCCGACGGCCAGGAGTACACCGAGGGCGATTTCCGGGAGACCGAGCAGCTCTGATCGACGGACCCCGGAGGGGGCGGCCATCCGTGGTCGTCCCCTCCGGGTTCCCGCCGGGACCGGACCACCGGGACCGGAGCACCACCCATCAGAAGACGCGCGGCCGGCAGTGTTCTCCGGCGGCCTGAGAAGGGAACGTTCATGCCCACCCCCACCAAGGGCCCCCGCCTCGGCGGATCCCCGTCGCACGAGCGGCTCATGCTGGCCAACCTGGCCACCTCGCTGTTCGAGCACGGCCGGATCACCACCACGGAGACCAAGGCCAAGCGGCTGCGCCCGCTCGCCGAGAAGCTCATCACGATGGCCAAGCGCGGCGACCTGCACGCCCGTCGCCAGGTGATGACCACCATCCGCGACAAGAACGTGGTCCACCACCTCTTCGCCGAGATCGGGCCGCGCTTCGCGGAGCGTCCCGGTGGCTACACCCGGATCACCAAGGTCGGTCCCCGCAAGGGCGACAACGCCCCGATGGCCGTCATCGAGCTCGTCGAGGCCCTGACCGTCGGCCAGCAGGCCGTCGGCGAGGCCGAGCGCGCCCGCGGCACCCGGTTCGCCTCCGGTGCCGGCTCCGCCGCGGCCGCCGGCGAGGTCTCCGCGTCCTCGCAGGAGATCGCCGACGAGGCCAGCGACCAGGCCGACGCCGAGGCCACCACCACCGACGTCTTCAGCCCGGACGACGAGGCGCAGGACGAGACCACCACGGACCCGGAGCCGACGGCCGAGAACGGTGTCGTCGTCGCCGACGACGACCTCTCGCCCGAGGTCGCCGACGCCGCGGCCGCCGAGCTGAACGCCGCGGAGACCGCCGACGGCGCGACCGCCGGCGACGCGGCCCCCGGCGGGGAGTCCGAGCCCGACCCGAAGTGATGCACCGCTGAACGACAGCACGGCCGACGAGCCCGCCACCGACCCCGGTGGCGGGCTCGTCCGCATCCGGCTGGACGTCTCCTACGACGGGACGTCGCTGCACGGCTGGGCGCGGCAGCCCGACCAGCGCACCGTGCAGGGCGAGCTGGAGCTGGCCCTGGCCATGGTGCTCCGGCACGACGTCGGGCTGACCGTCGCCGGCCGGACCGACGCCGGGGTGCACGCCACCGGCCAGGTCGCGCACACCGACCTGCCGGCGGGGCTGTGGGCCCAGCACGAGCCGAAGCTGCTGCGCCGCCTGCGCGGCGTTCTGGCCGGGGACATCGCGGTGACCGGGGTCCAGGTGGTCCCGGCGGAGTTCGACGCCCGGTTCGCCGCGCTGGGGCGGCACTACCGCTACCGGCTGACCGATGCGGTGGCCGGGCCGCCGCCCCTGCGCCGGGCCGACACCGTCGGCTGGCCGCGCTCGCTGGACGTGCCGGCCATGCGGGTGGCGGCTGCGATGCTGCTGGGCCAGCACGACTTCGCCGCGTTCTGCCGCCGCCGGGAGGGCGCGACCACGATCCGGGTGCTCACCGCGCTGGACGTCACGCGGGACGGCGACCTGGTCACCGTGGCGGCCTCGGCCGACGCCTTCTGCCACTCGATGGTGCGCAGCCTCGTCGGTGGCCTGCTGGCCGTGGGGGAGGGGAGGCGCGGACCGGACTGGCCGGCGTCCCTGCTGTCGCGGACCACCCGCGCCGACGACGTCCCGGTGGCGCCGCCCGGCGGCCTCACCCTGGTGCAGGTGGACTACCCGCCCGCCGACCAGCTCGCCGCGCGGACCCGGGTGACCCGGGCCCGCCGCGACGAGGAGGGCTGACTCAGAGGACGGCGGCGACGGCCTCGGTCACCGGGGTGTCCCCGCCGCGCAGCTCCACGACCGCGCCGGTCTTGGGCTCGTCGAGCAAGGCGACCAGGACGGCGGCGACGTCGTCCCGGGTGACCTCGCCGCGCTGCACGGTGCGGGCCAGCTCGACCCGGCCGGTGCCGGGGTCGTCGGTGAGGGTGACCGGCCGGACGACGGTGACGTCCAGGCCCGGGCGGGGGAGGACGGCCTCCTCGGCGGCGAGCTTGGCCCGCAGGTAGGCCACGAAGGTCTCGTCCACGCCCTCGGGGGTGGCCCCGTCGGCGACGGACTCCACGCCGACGGAGGAGACCAGCAGGTAGGGCCGGACACCGGCGGCCTCGGCGGCGTCGGCCAGCAGCACCGCGGCGCCCCGGTCGACGGAGTCCTTGCGGGCGATGCCGCTGCTGGGGCCACCACCGGCGGCGAACACGACGCCGTCGGCGCCCCGGACCACCGCCGCCACGTCGTCCACCCCGGCGTGCTCGAGGTCCAGGACGACGGGCTCGGCGCCGTCGGCGGTCAGGTCGGCGGTGTGGTCGGGGTTGCGGACGATGCCGACGACGGTGTCCCCGCGCCCGGCGAGCAGGCGGGTGAGGCGGCGGGCGATCTGGCCGTGGGCTCCGGCGATGACGATGCGCATGCTCCCCGGCCTACCCACCGTGGGGTCCGTGCAGTCAGGAGGAGGGCGGGGTCACCCGGCGGGCCCGGTCGAGCTCGGCCGGGGTGTCGCAGTCCGTCCACGGCGCGGGTTCACCGGGGACGGGCTCGGGCCGGTGGCGGCGCACCGCCAGCGGCGCCAGCACCGCCCGCACCGACGTCGGGCCGGCGACGTCGGCCACCGCCGCGCGGAGCACCGCCGTCCGCCAGACACCCAGGAGCAGCTGGTCCCGGCCGGCGGGGTCGACCACGAGCACGCCGTCGCCGGTCAGCCGCTCGCGCAGGCCCCGCACCACGGCCGGGGTCAGGAACGGCAGGTCGGCGGCGAGGACCGCGACGACGTCGGTGGTCACCGCGGCCAGCCCGGCCCGCATCGCCGGGACCGGGCCACCGCCGGGCGGCTGCTCCCGGACCACGACGACCCCGTCGGGCACCGGCTGCGGCGGGCCCACGACCACCCGCTCGGCGGCGTCGGCGACCGCGGCGAGCACCGCGGCGAGCATGGTGCGCCCGCCGACCTCGAGCTGCGGCTTGGGTCTGCCGCCGAGGCGGGCGGCCCGCCCCCCGGCCAGGACGACGGCGGCGTAGGGCGGCAGCGCGGTCACGCCCCGGACGCTAGGCGCCGGCGGTGGGTACCGTCGGGCAGGTGGGACGAGTCACCAGCCGGACGCCGGTGCTGCGCATCCGCGGCGCGCAGCACACCACCCGTCCCGACACGGTCGCCAGCGAGGAGCCGCTGGAGATCCGGCTGGACGGCACACCGCTGGCGGTGACCATGCGGACGCCGGGGGACGACTTCGACCTGGTGCACGGCTTCCTGGCCACCGAGGGCGTCATCCGCTCCCTGGACGACGTCTCCTCGCTGCGCTACTGCGACTCCGTCGACGACAGCGGCCGCAACACCTACAACGTGGTCGACGTCGACCTCGCGCCAGGCGTCGAGGCCCCGGACACCGCGCTGGACCGGAACTTCTACACGACCAGCTCGTGCGGCGTCTGCGGCAAGGCCAGCATCGACGCCATCCGCACCAAGACGGTCTTCGACGTCCCTGCCGACGAGACCCGGCTGACCCTGGAGACCCTGCTGGCGCTGCCGGACCGGCTGCGCGCGGCCCAGGCCGTCTTCGACCGGACCGGTGGCCTGCACGCGGCCGGGCTGTTCACCGCCGAGGGCGAGCTGGTGGCGCTGCGCGAGGACGTCGGCCGGCACAACGCGGTGGACAAGGTGGTGGGCGACGCGGTGCGGGCCGGCCGGCTGCCGCTGGCCGGGCACGTGCTGATGGTCAGCGGCCGCTCCAGCTTCGAGCTGACCCAGAAGGCCGCGATGGCCGGGGTGCCGGTGCTGGCCGCGGTGTCGGCACCGAGCTCCCTGGCGGTGGAGCTGGCGGAGTCCACCGGCATCACCCTGATCGGGTTCCTGCGCGGCGACGGGTGCAACGTCTACAGCCACACCCGCCGGCTGGTGCTGCCGGCTCAGTGATCGCCGCCGCGCAGCTGGCTCACCACGTGCGGCAGCAGCGGCCCGAGCACGGCCAGCCCGTCCCGGACCCCGCCGGTGGACCCGGGCAGGTTGACCACCAGCGTGCGGCCTGCGGTCCCGGCCAGCCCGCGGGACAGCACCGCGGTCGGGACGGCGGGCTGGCCGTACCGGCGCACGGCGTCGGCGATGCCCGGTGCGTCGCGCTCGAGCACCAGCCGGGTGGCCTCCGGGGTGACGTCGGTGGGGGTCAGCCCGGTGCCGCCGGTGGTGAGGACGACGTCCGCACCCGAGGCCACGGCCTCCCGCAGCACGGCGGCGAGGGCCTCGACGTCGTCCGGGCGGACGTGCGGGCCCTCGACCTCGAACCCCAGCTCGCGGAGCCCGGCGGCCAGCGCCTGGCCGGAGCGGTCCTCGTAGACCCCGGCGGACGCCCGGTTGGAGGCGGTGACGACGACGGCGCGGGCGCCGGCGGGGAGCGTCATCGGGTCCAGTCGCCCTTCTTGCCGCCGGACTTGGCCAGCAGCCGGACGTCGGTGATGACCGCGCGCGGGTCGACGGCCTTGACCATGTCGATGACCGTCAGCCCGGTGACGGCGACCGAGGTGAGCGCCTCCATCTCGATCCCGGTGCGGTCGGCGGTCCGGGCCGTCACGGTGATCTCCACGGCCTCGTCGGTGACCTCCAGGTCGACGGTCACCCCGTGCAGCGCGACCGGGTGGCACAGCGGGATGAGGTCGGGCGTCCGCTTGGCCCCGGCGATGCCGGCGATCCGGGCGACGGCGATCGCGTCGCCCTTGGGCACGCCCTCGCCGCGCAGCAGGGCCACGACCTCCGGGCTGACCAGGACCCGGCCGGCGGCGGTGGCCACCCGGGCGGTGACGGCCTTGGCGGTGACGTCGACCATCCGGGCTGCGCCGGACTCGTCGAGGTGGGTGAAGCTCACCGGAGTGCTCCTTCGACCAGCAGGATCTGGACCTCGCTGCCGGCCGGCAGCGAGGTGACGTCCTCGGGGACGACGACGAGGCAGTCGGCCCGCGCCAGGTGGGCGACCAGGTGCGAACCGGGCCCGCCGACCAGGGACACCTGCGCGCCGTCGAAGGACCCGCGCAGGTACTGCCGCCGGCCGGCCGGGGAGGTCAGCGGCCCGGCGAGCGGGGCGGTGGTGCTCAGCCGCTCCGGCTGCCGGATGCCCAGCGCCCGGCGCAGCGCGGGGCGGACGAACACCTCGAAGGACACCGAGGAGCTCACCGGGTTCCCGGGCAGGGTCACCACCGGCACGCCGTCGACGGTGCCGCTGCCCTGCGGGCCGCCGGGCTGCACGGCGACCTTCACGAAGTCCACGGTGCCGAGCGCACCCAGGGCGTCCTTGACCACCTCGTAGGCGCCCATGCTCACCCCACCGCTGGTGAGCAGCAGGTCGGCGTCGGCCAGCTCGGCCCGGACGGTGGCGAGGAACTGGTCGACGTCGTCGGGGACGAAGTGCAGCGTGCGGGCCTCGCCGCCGGCGGCGTCCACGGCGGCGGCCAGCAGCAGCGAGTTCGACTCGTAGATCTGCCCGGGGGCCAGCGGGGTGCCGGGGGCGACCAGCTCGCTGCCGGTCGACAGCACCAGGACCCGGGGCCGGCGCGCGACGAGGACCGAGGCGCGCCCGACCGACGCCGCCAGCCCCAGCTGGGACGGGCCCAGCACCGTGCCGGCGGGCAGCGCGACCACCCCGGCGGCGAGGTCCTCCCCGGCGTGCCGCAGGTAGGCCCCGGCCGCGGGGGAGGAGGTGATGACCACCGTGCCGGTGCCGCCGTCGGTCTCCTCGACCGGGACGACGACGTCGGCCCCCTCGGGCACGGGCGCCCCGGTCATGATCCGGTGGACGGTGCCCGGGGCCAGCGGCGGGACGTCGGTCCGCCCGGCCGGGAGGTCCTCGGCCACCGGGAGCCGGACCGGCGCGGACGCCGAGGCGGCGCCCACGTCGGCCCACCGGGCGGCGTAGCCGTCCATCGCGGAGTTGGTGAACACCGGGAGGGGGACCGCCGCGGCGAGGTCCTCGGCCAGCACCCGCCCGGCGGCCGCGGTCAGCGGCACCTCCTCGGTCCCGGGGGAGGCCGACGCCAGCAGGCGGGCGACCACGGCCCGGTGCTCGTCGACCGTGCGGCGGTGGTCGGTGGGGGTGCTCACCGCCCCATCCTGGCCGATGCCCGGTGACCGGGAGCACGCGCGGACCGTCCCGACCGGGGATAGGTTGCTGCTCGCCCGGTGCCGCACCCGCGCGGCCCGCCCGGAGGACTGGGGGTCCAGGTGACCGAGATCGACCGCATGCTCACCGCCAACGCCGAGTGGGCCCAGCGGTTCCCGGGCTCCCGCCCGGTGGCCCCGGCCCGCCAGGTCGCCGTCGTGGCCTGCATGGACTCGCGCATGCCGCTGTTCCCGCTGCTGGGTCTGGACGTCGGGGACGCGCACGTCATCCGCAACGCCGGCGGGGTGGTCACCGAGGACACGCTGCGGTCGCTGACCATCTCCCAGCACCTGCTGGGCACCCGCGAGGTCGTGCTGGTCCACCACACGGACTGCGGCATGCAGAAGACCGACGACCAGGGCCTGGCCGACCTCGTGGAGCGGACCACCGGGCACCGCCCGCCGTGGACCGGTCGCACCTTCACCGACGTGGACTCCGACGTCCGGGAGTCCATGGAGATCCTGCGCGGCACGCCCTACCTGCTCTCGCACGTGGTGCGCGGCACGGTCTACGACGTGGAGACCGGTCGGCTGCGCGAGGTGGTCTGACCCCTAGGCTCACCGACGTGCCGACCGCCCGCCGCCACCGCCGTCCGGCTGCGACGGCCCTGCTCGCCGCGTTGCTGCTCGCCGGCTGCACCAGCACCGTGGAGGGCACCGCCAGCCCGGCCGCGACCAGCGGCAGCAGCGCACCGACGAGCACGTCGGCCTCGTCCAGCGCGCCTGCGCCCACCGGCCAGGTGACCCCGGCGCCGGAGGTGGGTCCGGGTACGGGCGCCGAGGCCCGCCGGATCGCCGCGGTCACCTCGCTGCCGGTGACCGTGTCCCCCGAGCGCACCGACAGCTGCTTCCCGAGCGGGCCGTTCGGCACCGGGAACAGCATTGACGGCATCTACTTCGGCGACGGGCGGGCCGGGCAGGAGCTCGACCGGTGGGGCCTGGTCGCCGGCTGGGGCAACTGCTCGCAGGACACCGCCGACAACGCGACGCTGGTGCTGCTGACCGAGGTGTCCGACCCCGAGTCGGCCGTCGCGGCGGCCGACGCCCTCAACGAGATCTCGCTGGACTTCGGCGGTGCCGAGTACGAGTCCGTCGACCTGCCCGAGCTCGGGGTCAGCGGCGCCATCGCCACCGGCGGGTCGGACTCCGCCGGCGCGCCCACCGACACCGTCCAGGCCTGGGTCGCGACCGGCCGGATGCTCGCCTACAGCTACCTGGACGGCCCGGCCGGGTCCGCGCGGGACCTGCTGGTCCGCCAGCTGCAGGACCAGATCTCCCTGGTGGCCGGGTTCCAGCCCACCCCGCAGGACCAGGTGCCCGACCTGCCGGTCGACCCGCTGGGGCTGGCCGGGTTCGCCCTGACCACCCCGGGCGACCAGACCAGGTTCACCGGCTCCTACGACCTCGAGGGCTACCTGCGGCTGGCCATCGACCCGACCGTGGAGCGCCAGCTGCTGTCGGCCAACGGCTTCGCCGGCGCTTACTACCGCACCAGCTACGACGAGGCGGCGTCGCTGGACTACGCCGTGTCGTTGTACACCTTCCCGACCTCGGCCCAGACCAACGCCGTGTACACCGGGTTCGCCCAGCTCGAGGCGACCGCGTTCGGCGGCACGCCGTTCGCGCTGCCGGCCATCCCCGAGGCGCCGTGCTTCTCGTTCCAGAGCAGCTCCGAGAGCTTCTACCAGCGCTGCTACGTCGGCTACGGCAGCTACCTGGCCAGCATCGACGTCCAGGGCCTGGCCGCGGCCGACGACTACACGCAGATGAACGCCCTGCTGCCGCAGCAGCGGGACCTCATCGACGGCTGACCGGACCACCCGTCCCGGCTGGTATCGTCCATCGCTGGCGCGCACTGCCGGCTGGTGCTCGCGCGCCGTCGATCCGTCTCCCGTGCTCGGTGAGGCGAACCCACCAGCCAACCCGACGACGAGGAAGTGGGCCCCCGTGCGCACGTACACCCCCAAGCCCGGTGACATCACCCGGGCCTGGCACGTCATCGACGCCACCGACGTGGTGCTCGGTCGACTGGCCAGCCAGACCGCGCAGCTCCTGCGCGGCAAGCACAAGCCGCAGTTCGCCCCGCACGTGGACGCCGGCGACTTCGTCGTCGTCATCAACGCGGGCAAGGTGGCCCTGACCGGCTCCAAGCGCGACGCCAAGGTCGCCTACCGCCACTCCGGCTACCCGGGCGGTCTGCGCGCGATCAACGTCGGCGACGAGATCAAGACCCGTCCCGACCGCGTGGTCGAGCGCGCCGTCAAGGGGATGCTGCCGCACAACTCGCTGGGCCGGCAGATGCTCTCCAAGCTCAAGGTGTACGCCGGGCCCGAGCACCCGCACGCCGCCCAGCTTCCCCAGACCTACGAGATCAAGCAGGTGTCCCAGTGAGCACCCCCCTGACGGCGCAGAACGTCACCGACGCCGACGGCCGCCCGATCCAGACCGTGGGCCGCCGCAAGGAGGCCATCGTCCGGGTGCGCCTGCTCCCCGGCACCGGCCAGTTCAAGCTCAACGGCCGCACCATGGAGGAGTACTTCCCCAACAAGGTGCACCAGCAGCTCATCCGTGAGCCCCTGGTCATCCTGGAGAAGGGCGAGACCTACGACGTCGTCGCGCTGCTCAAGGGCGGTGGCGTCTCCGGCCAGGCCGGCGCGCTGCGCCTGGCGATCGCGCGTGCGCTGATCGAGGTCGAGATCGAGGACCGCCCGGCCCTGAAGAAGGCCGGCTTCCTGACCCGTGACCCGCGCGCCACCGAGCGCAAGAAGTACGGCCTGAAGAAGGCCCGCAAGGCGCCCCAGTACTCCAAGCGCTGACCGGGTCGGCCGTGGGTCGCCTCTTCGGCACGGACGGTGTGCGGGGTCTGGCCAACGCCGACCTCACGCCCGAGCTGGCCTTGGCGGTGGCCCGAGCGGCTGCCAGCGTGCTCGCCGACCGCGACGGGACCTCGCGTCCCGTCGCGGTCGTCGGCCGCGACCCCCGCGCGAGCGGGGAGATGCTCGAGGCGGCGGTCGTCGCCGGCCTGACGAGCGCCGGAGCCGAGGTGCTCCGGGTCGGGGTGCTCCCCACCCCGGCCGTCGCCCACCTCACCGCAGCCCTGGACGCCGACCTCGGCGTCATGCTGTCGGCCAGCCACAACCCGATGCCCGACAACGGCATCAAGCTCTTCTCCCGCGGGGGCCACAAGCTGCCCGACGCGGTCGAGGCCGCCGTCGAGCGCGGTGTCACCCTCGGGCCCGGCCAGGACCGCCGCCGCGGGGACGCCGGGCACCGGCCGACCGGTGCCGACATCGGCCGGGTGCGCGACGTCCCCGATGCCGCGAGCCGGTACGCCGAGCACCTGCTCGCCGCCGTCCCGGGCTCGCTGGCCGGCCTGACGGTGGTCGTGGACTGCGCGCACGGCGCGGCCAGCCAGCTGGCCCCGGAGGTCTACCGGCGGGCCGGCGCGACCGTGCACGTCATCGGTGCCGACCCCGACGGCTGGAACATCAACGACGGCGTCGGCTCCACCCACCTGGACCCGGTGCGCGCCGCGGTGCGCGAGTTCGGCGCCGACCTGGGCCTGGCCCACGACGGCGACGCCGACCGCTGCCTGGCGGTCACCGCGGACGGCGAGCTGGTCGACGGCGACGGCATCCTGGCCGTCTGCGCGCTGGGCCTGCACGAGGCCGGCATGCTGACCGGCAACACCGTGGTCGCCACCGTGATGAGCAACCTCGGGTTCCACCACACCATGCGCGACGCGGGCATCGCGGTGGCCACCACCGCCGTCGGGGACCGGTACGTGCTCGAGGCGCTGCGCTCGCGCGGGTTGTCCCTGGGCGGCGAGCAGAGCGGCCACCTGGTGTTCCTCGACCACGCGACCACCGGCGACGGCCTGCTCACCGGGTTGTCGCTCATGGCCCGGATGAAGGGCACCGGCGCCTCGCTGGCCGAGCTGGCCGGCGTCGTCCAGAAGTTGCCGCAGGTGCTGGTCAACGTGCCCGTCGCCGACCGCATCGCGGTGAGCGAGAGCGACGACGTCGCCCGCGCGGTCAACGCGGTGGAGGAGGAGCTCGGCGAGTCCGGGCGGGTGCTGCTGCGCCCCTCGGGCACCGAGCAGCTGGTGCGGGTGATGGTCGAGGCACCGACCCAGGAGCAGGCCGACCGGGTCGCCCACCAGCTCGCCGCGGTCGTCGCCGCCGTCGGCTGACCCGGTCCGACACCGACCGCGGGCCGGTCGGGGCCCGGTACTGTCGGTCACCATGTGCGGCATCGTGGGGTACGTCGGTCCTCAGAACGCGTTGGACGTGGTCCTGGAGGGCCTGCGGCGGCTGGAGTACCGCGGCTACGACTCGGCCGGGGTGGCGCTGCTCGCCGACGGCGCGCTGGCCACCGCGAAGAAGGCCGGCAAGGTCGCCAACCTGGAGAAGGAGCTCGCCGAGAAGGCGCTCCCGGCCTCCACCATCGGCATCGGCCACACCCGGTGGGCCACCCACGGCGGGCCGACCGACCGCAACGCGCACCCGCACGTGTCGGCCGACGGCTCGGTGGCCGTCATCCACAACGGGATCATCGAGAACTTCGCCTCGCTGCGGGCCGAGGTGGAGGCCACCGGCGTCGAGTTCAGCTCCGAGACCGACACCGAGGTCGTCGCGCACCTGCTCGCCGCGGTCTACCCGACGGTCCCCGAGGGCCCGGGCCGGCTGGCCGAGGCGATGCGCGTGGTGTCCCGCCGGCTGGAGGGCGCCTTCACCCTGGTCGCCACGCACGTCGCCGAGCCCGACGCGCTGGTCGCCTCCCGCCGCAACTCCCCGCTGGTCGTGGGGGTCGGCGACGGCGAGTACTTCCTCGGCTCGGACGTCGCGGCCTTCATCGGGCACACCCGCAACGCCCTGGAGCTCGGCCAGGACCAGGTGGTGGAGATCGAGCGCACCCGCGGGGTCACCGTCACCGACTTCGCCGGCAACCGGGTCGAGCCGCTGGCCTACACCGTCGACTGGGCCGCCGAGGCCGCCGGCAAGGCCGGCTACGACTGGTTCATGCTCAAGGAGATCGACGAGCAGCCGCAGGCCGTCGCCGACACCCTGCTCGGCCGCCTCGGCGAGCGCGGGGAGATCGTGCTCGACGAGGTCCGGATCTCCGACGAGGACCTGCGCGGCATCACCAAGATCTTCGTGATCGCCTGCGGGACGGCCTACCACGCCGGGCTGATCGCGAAGTACGCCATCGAGCACTGGACGCGCATCCCGGTCGAGGTGGAGCTGGCCAGCGAGTTCCGCTACCGCGACCCGGTCCTGGACCGCTCCACGCTGGTCGTCGTCATCTCCCAGTCCGGCGAGACGATGGACACCCTGATGGCGCTGCGGCACGCCAAGGAGCAGCAGGCCCGCGTGCTGGCCATCTGCAACGCCAACGGGTCGACCATCCCGCGCGAGTCCGACGCCGTCCTCTACACCCGGGCCGGGCCCGAGGTCGCCGTGGCCTCGACCAAGGGGTTCCTGACCCAGGTCGTGGCCTGCTACCTGGTGGGCCTGTTCCTGGCCCAGGTGCGCGGCCTGAAGTACGAGGACGAGGTCGCCGCGGTGGTCACCGAGCTGCGCAAGCTGCCCGACCAGGTGCGCGAGGTGCTCGCCGGCATGGACGACGTCCGCGCGCTGGGCCGCTCTCTGGCCGACGAGCCGACGATCCTGTTCCTGGGCCGGCACGTGGGCTACCCGGTCGCGCTGGAGGGTGCGCTCAAGCTCAAGGAGCTGGCCTACATCCACGCCGAGGGCTTCGCGGCCGGCGAGCTCAAGCACGGGTCGATCGCCCTCGTCGGGCAGGGCACCCCGGTGATCGTGGTCGCGCCGTCACCGCTGGGGCGGGAGTCGCTGCACGGCAAGGTCGTGTCCAACATCCAGGAGGTGCGCGCCCGCGGGGCCCGCACCATCGTCATCGCCGAGGAGGGCGACGACGAGGTGGTGCCCTACGCCGACCACGTCATCCGGGTGCCGCGGACCCCGACGCTGCTGGCACCGGTGGTCACCACCGTGCCGCTGCAGATCCTGGCCTGCGAGATCGCCGACACCCGGGGTCTGGACGTCGACATGCCCCGCAACCTGGCCAAGTCCGTCACCGTCGAGTGATCGTGGGCGTCGGCATCGACGTCTGCCCGGTGGAGCGGTTCGCCGAGTCGTTGGTGCGCACCCCCGGGCTGCGGGACCGGCTGTTCACCGCGGCCGAGCAGGTCACGCCCTCGGGGGCACCGCGCACGGGGGAGTCCCTCGCCGCGCGGTTCGCCGCCAAGGAGGCGCTGGCCAAGGCCCTCGGTGCCCCCGGTGACCTGCACTGGCACGACGCCGAGGTCGTCGTGGGTGACCGCGGCCGCCCGCTGCTGACCGTCCGCGGCACCGTCGCCGCGCGGGCCGCGCAGCTGGGCGTCACCGGGTGGCACGTGTCGCTCAGCCACGACGGGGGCATGGCCTCGGCCGTGGTGATCGCGGAGTCCCTGCCCGAGGTGCCGTCGTGACCGGGCTGCACACCGCCGACCAGGTGCGGGCCGCCGAGGCCGCCGTCCTGGCCCGCACCCGCGAGGGCGCGCTCATGCAGCGGGCGGCCACCGGCCTGGCGACCGTCTGCCTGCGCCTGGCCGGTCGCGGGGCCGGGCTGCGGGTGGTCCTGCTGGTCGGCGCGGGCGGCAACGGCGGCGACGCGCTGTGGGCGGGGTCGTTCCTGGCCCGCCGCGGGGCCGCCGTCACCGCGCTGCTGCTGGACCCCGACCGGGCGCACCCGGCCGGTCTGGCCGGGCTGCGCCGGGCCGGCGGACGGGTGGTGCGCGACGTCGCCGCGGCCGGCCTGGACCGCGCCGACCTCGTGCTCGACGGCATCACCGGGATCAGCGGACGGGGCGGGCTGCGCCCGGCCGCGGCCGACGCGGTGTCCCGGGCGGTCGCCGGGCCGGGCCTGCTGGTGGCCGTCGACGTGCCCAGCGGGGTGGACGCCGACACCGGCGCGGTGGCCGGCGAGGCCTTCCCGGCGCAGCACACGGTGACCTTCGGCGCGGTCAAGCCCGGCCTGGTGGTCGGCCGGGGACGCGGGTACGCCGGCCGGGTCCACCTGGTCGACCTCGGCCTGGACCTGCCCGCGCCGTCGGCACGTCAGCTCACCGACGCCGAGGTCGCCGACCTGCTGCCCGACCCCGGCTCGGGCGACGACAAGTACTCCCAGGGCGTGGTCGGCGTCCACGCGGGGTCGGCCACCTACCCCGGGGCCGCTGTGCTGTGCACCGGGGCCGCGCTGCGCACCCGGCCGGGCCTGGTCCGCTACGCCGGCAGCGCCGTGGACGGAGTGCGCGCTGCCTGGCCCGAGGCGATCGTCACCGACGGCCGGCCCGCCGACGCCGGCCGCGTGCAGGCCTGGGTGGTCGGTCCCGGGGCGGGGACGGACGACGAGGCCCAGGCCGCGCTCGCCGAGGTGCTGGCCACCGACCTCCCGGTCCTGGTGGACGCCGACGCCCTGACCCTGCTGGCCCGGTCACCCGAGCTGGTCCGCGGCCGGGCCGCGGCCACCGTGCTCACCCCGCACGACCGGGAGTTCACCCGCTTCGGCTGGGACCTGGGCGCCGACCGGATCGGCGCGACCCGGGCCGCGGCCGCCGACCTCGGGGTGACCGTCCTGCTCAAGGGCGACGCCACGGTGGTCGCGGACGCCGACGGGACGACGTTCGTCAACGGCACCGGCACGCCCTGGCTGGCCACCGCCGGC
This sequence comes from Klenkia terrae, assembly GCF_037083865.1. NCBI lineage: Bacteria > Bacillati > Actinomycetota > Actinomycetes > Geodermatophilales > Geodermatophilaceae > Klenkia > Klenkia terrae. The sequence continues at coordinate 131,928 of NZ_JBAPLV010000013.1, forward strand.
ACCGGCGACGTGCTCAGCGGTGTCGTCGGTGCGCTGCTGGCTACCGGGCTGCCCGCGGTGGAGGCCGCCGCGGCCGGGGCGCACCTGCACGGCCGGGCCGGTCAGCTCGCCGCCGCGGCCGGGCCGCTGATCGCCTCCGACGTCGTCGCCCAACTCCCGGCCGCCGTCCACCTGCTCCGCACCGGCGCCTGAGCCGCGCCCCGCCGGGGGCGGGGGGCGGGCTGGGAGGATGGGCGGCGTGACCGAGAACGAGCGGGCCGAGATCGTGGTCGACCTCGACGCGATCGCGGCCAACACCGCCGTCCTGCGCGCCCACGTCGGCCGACCGTTGATGGCGGTGGTGAAGGCCGACGGCTACGGCCACGGCCTGGTGCCGGCGGCCCGGGCCGCGCTGGCCGGGGGAGCCGACGCGCTCGGGGTCACCGTGCTGGAGGAGGCGCTCGCGCTGCGGGCCGCCGGGGTCACCGCGCCGGTGCTGTCCTGGCAGCACGTGCCGGGGGCGGACTACGCCGCCGCGCTGCGCGCCGACGTCGAGCTGTCGGTGAACGCGGAGTGGGCGCTGGCCGAGGTTGTCGCCGCGGCGCGGGCCACCGGCACCACCGCCCGGGTGCACCTGTTCGTCGACACCGGCCTGTCCCGCGAGGGCGCGACCCCGGCGGACTGGCCCGGGCTGGTCGAGGCCGCGGCCCGGGCGCAGGACGACGGCGCCGTCGAGGTCACCGGGCTGTGGAGCCACCTGGCCTACGCCGACGCGCCGACGCACCCCACGATCGCCGCCCAGGTCGCGGTGTTCGAGGAGGCCACCGCGGTGGCCCGCGCGGCCGGGCTGACCGCCGCCCGCCGGCACCTGGCGAACTCCGCGGCCACCCTGGCGCTGCCCGACACCTGGTACGACCTGGTCCGGCCCGGCGTGGCCGTCTACGGCCTGGACCCCCTCGGCGGCGACCCCGCCGACCACGGCCTGCGCCCGGCCATGACGGTGCGCGCCCGGGTCGCGCTGACCAAGCGCGTGCCGGCCGGCACCGGGGTCTCCTACGGGCACACCCACCACACGACGGCCGAGACCAACCTGGCGCTGGTCCCGGTGGGCTACGCCGACGGCGTGCCCCGCGCCGGCGGCAACCGCGCCCCCGTGCTGGCCGCCGGCGCCCGGCGCACGATCGCCGGCCGGGTCTGCATGGACCAGTTCGTGCTCGACCTCGGCGACGACGTCGCCGCCCCCGGCGACGAGGTGGTGCTGTGGGGTCCCGGGGACGCCGGCGAGCCCACGGCGCAGGACTGGGCCGACGCCGTCGACACCATCCACTACGAGCTGGTCACCCGGGTCGGTGGTCGGTTCGCCCGCCGTCACACCGGCACGGCCGGGGTGCTGTCGTGAAGGCCCCGCACCCGACGCCGCGGACCGTCGGCATCCTCGGCGGCGTGCTGGGTGTGGCCGCGGCCGGCACCGCCGTCGGGGTGGCGGTGACCCGGGCGGCGTCGTCCCGGGTCCGCGCCCAGCGGGTCGGCACCGTCCCCGGTGACCTGCCGCTGCCCGGGCTCGAGGCACCGGAGCCCACCGACCGGCCGGCCGCGGTGCAGCGCGCCGACGACCCGTTGGGCACCGGCAGCCGCGCCGCCGACCGCACCGAGCTCGTGCACGCCACCGACGGGGTGCTGCTGCACGTGGAAGAGGTCGGCCCCGAGGACGCCCCGCTGACCGTCGTCCTCGTGCACGGCTACTCCCTGTCCATGGCGTCGTGGACGTTCCAGCGCCGCGACCTGGGCCGCTCGCTGGCCACCGGCAACGGCCACGCCCTGCAGGCCCGCCTGGTGCTCTACGACCAGCGTGGCCACGGCGCCTCCGCGCGCGGGGACGCCGACCGCTCGACGATCGACCAGCTCGCCGACGACCTGGTGTCGGTGCTGGACGCCCGGGTGCCGCGCGGTCCGGTCGTGCTGGTCGGCCACTCGATGGGCGGCATGACGCTGCTGCAGCTGGCCGCCCGTCGCCCCGAGCTCTTCGGCACCCGGGTGGTCGGCGTCGCGCTGGTGTCCACCTCGGCCGGCGGCCTGGACGACCTGGACCTGGGCCTGCCCGGGGTGGTCACCCGGCTGCGCGCCGCGGTCTTCCCGGTCGCCGGGTACGTGATGCGGCACCGCCCCGGCTGGGCGGAGTTCGTCCGGCGCGCGGCCGCCGACGTCGTCAGCTGGGCGACCAAGGCGCTGTCGTTCGCCGGGGACGACGTCGACCCGCGGCTGGTGGACTACGTCGACGCGATGATCGGCGGCACCCCGGTCGAGGTCATCGCGGAGTTCTACCCGGCCCTCGTCGGGCTGGACGCCTCGGCGGCGCTGGAGCCGCTGGCGGCCATCCCGGTGCTGGTGCTCACCGGCGACGCCGACAAGCTCATCCCGCAGGGGCACAGCGACCGGATCGTCGCGGCGCTGACCGCGGCCGGGGCGCGCGACGTCCGCTACCGGGTCGTCCCGGACTCCGGCCACCTGGTGCTGCTGGAGCACCCCGACGAGGTGACCGCGGCGATCACCGACCTGGTGCGCCGGGTGGCTGCGGCCCGATGACCCCGGTGACCCGCCGGCTGGCCACGGTCGAGGAGACCCGGGCGTTCGGCGTCGAGCTGGCCGGGCTGCTGCGCGCCGGGGACCTGGTCGTGCTGGCCGGTCCGCTGGGCGCCGGCAAGACCGCGCTCACCCAGGGCATCGGCGCGGGTCTCGAGGTGCCCGGGCCGGTCACCTCGCCGACCTTCGTGCTGGCCCGGGTGCACCGCGGCGGGCGGCTGCCGCTGGTGCACGTGGACGCCTACCGGCTGGGCTCGCTGGCCGACGTCGACGACCTGGACCTCGACGCGACCGTCGAGGAGTCGGTCACCGTCGTGGAGTGGGGGCACGGCATGGTCGAGCAGCTGGCCGACGAGCACCTGGTGGTGGAGCTCGACCGGGGGCGGGACGGGGCGCAGGACGGAGCCGACGTCCGGACCGCGACCCTGGTGCCGCACGGCCCGTCCTGGACCTCCCGGCTGGCCGACCTGCGCCCGGTCCGGCAGCGGGCCACGGTGCGGGTGCTGCTGCTCGACGACGCCGACCGGGTGCTGCTGTTCCACGACAGCGACGCCGGCCTGGACCCGGTGGTCACCTGGTGGATGACCCCGGGCGGGGGCATCGACCCCGGCGAGGACGACGTCACGGCCGCGGTGCGGGAGCTGGCCGAGGAGACCGGCCTGCAGGTCGACCGCGCCGCGGTGCTCGGTCCGCTGGCCCGGCGCCGGGCGCGGCACGGCTTCAGCGACGTGGTGGTCGACCAGCACGACACGTTCTACGTCGTCCGGGTGCCGGCCTTCGCGGTCTCCACCGCCGGGCACACCGAGGACGAGCAGCGCACGCTGGTGGGCCACCGGTGGTGGACCCGGGAGGAGCTGGCCACCACCGGCGAGACGGTCTACCCGGGCGGTCTGCTGGAGCTGCTGGACCTGGCGGAGGACCCGGCGTCCTGGCCGCGCGAGCTGCCCGACGTCGACGAGTCCACGCTGCCCTGAGCCGGCCCGGCTAACCTGGCTCGTCGTGCTCACCCTGGCGATCGACACCGCGACGCCGACCCTCGTGGTCGGGGTGGCCGACGGCGACCGGGTGGTGGCCGAGGCGGGGGTGGCCTCGGGCACCCGGCACGCCGAGCTGCTGACGCCGACCGTGTCCGAGGTGCTGGCCCGGGCCGGGGTCGCGCTGCGCGACGTGGGCCGGCTGGTTGTCGGCCTGGGCCCCGGTCCCTACACCGGGCTGCGGGTGGGCATCGTGACCGCCGCCGCCCTGGGCGACGTGGTCGGCGTGCCCGTGCACGGCGTCTGCTCCCTGGACGCGGTCGGCGAGGGCCCCCGGGTCGTGGTGACCGACGCCCGTCGCAAGGAGGTCTACTGGCGCGCCTACGGCGACGTCCCCCTCGGGGACCCCGCGGTGGACCGGCCCGAGGAGCTGGAGCTGCCCGACCTGCCGGTGGTGGGCGACGAGCGCTTCGCCGAGCGCCTGGGCCGCGCGGTGACCGCCACCGAGGTCTCCACCGCCGGGCTGCTGCGCGCGGTCCCCGCCGGCCCGCCCGCGCCGCTGACCCCGCTCTACCTGCGCCGGCCCGACGCCGTCCCCAACATCAACCGCAAGGCGGTGTCGCAGTGATCGAGCTGCGGCCGATGACCCGGGACGACCTGACCGCGGTGATGGTGCTGGAGGAGGAGCTCTTCGCTCCCGACACCTGGACCCGGTCGATGTACCTGGAGGAGCTGTCGATGACCGACACCCGCAGCTACACCGTGGCCGTGGACGGCGACGAGGTGGTCGGGTACGCCGGGCTGATCGCCTACCCCGACGAGGCGCACGTGGCCACGATCGGGGTCACCGGGAGCCGGCAGGGGGAGGGCATCGGCGGCCGCCTGCTGGACGCGCTGCTGGCCGAGGCCGACCGGCGCAGCCCCGTCGTCCTGCTCGAGGTGCGGGCCACCGACGAGGCCACCCAGGGCCTGTACGCCCGCCGCGGCTTCGTGCCGATCGGGGTGCGGCCGCACTACTACCCGCTCAGCGGGGAGGACGCACTGGTGATGAAGCGTGGCTGAGGCGGGGACCCAGGCGCTGGTGCTCGGCTTCGAGACCAGCTGCGACGAGACCGGGATCGGGCTGGTGCGGGGGCGGACCCTGCTCTCGGACGCCCTCGCCACCTCCATGGCCGAGCACGAGCGGTTCGGCGGCGTCGTCCCCGAGATCGCCTCCCGGGCGCACCTGGAGGCCATGGTGCCGACCGTGCACCGGGCGCTGGCCGACGCCGGGGTCGGGCTGGGCGACGTGGACGCGGTGGCGGTCACCAGCGGGCCCGGGCTGACCGGTGCGCTGCTGGTCGGGGTCGCCGCGGCCAAGGCGTACGCACTCGCCCTCGGCGTCCCGCTGTACGGGGTCAACCACCTGGCCGCGCACGTCGCCGTCGACGAGCTCGAGCACGGTCGGTTGGCCGAGCCCAGCATCGCGATGCTGGTCAGCGGTGGGCACAGCTCGATCCTGCTGGTGCCCGACCTGGCCCAGGACGTGCAGCCGCTGGGCCAGACCATCGACGACGCCGCCGGCGAGGCCTTCGACAAGGTCGCCCGGGTGCTGGACCTGCCCTTCCCGGGTGGTCCGCCGATCGACCGGGAGGCGCTGGCCGGCGACCCCCGCGCCATCGCCTTCCCGCGCGGCCTCACCGGCCCGCGGGACGCGCTCTACGACTTCTCGTTCTCCGGGCTGAAGACGGCGGTCGCCCGGTGGGTCGAGGCCCAGCAGCGGGCCGGGACGACGGTGTCGGTGCCGGACGTGGCGGCGAGCTTCCAGGAGGCGGTGGTCGACGTCCTGACCGCGAAGGCCGTGCGGGCCTGCCGCGACCACGGGGTGGACCACCTGGTCATCGGCGGGGGGGTGGCGGCCAACTCCCGGCTGCGCACCGTCGCCCAGGAGCGCTGCGACGCGGCGGGGATCGTGCTGCGGGTGCCCAGCCGCCGGTTGTGCACCGACAACGGCGCGATGGTGGCGGCCCTGGGCTCTCGCCTGGTCGAGGCCGGGGTGGCGCCGTCCGCACCGGACCTGGGCGCGGACAGCTCCCTGCCGATCACCACGGTCTCGGTCTAGATGAGTAAGTCCGATTGGATCAGTGGTCGTAGGCGATCAGTGATCTTGTGA